>CANCBY010000015.1 GCA_947374445.1 Pseudobdellovibrionaceae bacterium | reverse complement strand
CGAAACAAAAGGCGTGAGCTCCATTCGCCGCCCGCATAAAATTGCCCCTGCCTTTTGGCCCAGGTAATGTTCACGCAAGAATTCCGGATGCAAAAGGCAATCTTGGTCAATAAAAACTATGTACTCCGACGTAGAATGATATATTCCCCAATTGAGCAATCTGTTTTTCCTAAAGCCTTTGTCTTCGTGCCACAGATGCTTGATTGGAAGAGGGCTCTGATCCATCCAGCGATGCACTTCAGCAACCACCTCAGGTCTAGATCCATCATCACAAATGAGAACTTCAAAAAAACAACCTTGCGTGTCTTTCGTTCGCCCTAAAGACTGCCTTAACAAAGAGACGAGCTGAAGCTCTAGTAAATATAAGTTATTATAAAACGCGATCGACAAAGTCACTGCTGGCTTTGTCGGTGGCTTTGTCGCTAGCTTTGTTGCTGACGTTTTTATGGACTGATCAATGCCGTCACGATTACCACTGCTAAAGTTATCCGATAATTTTTTAAAGCTAGCGTTGGAGTAAATTTTTACCATCACAAAACCTTAACCTTCTGTCGCCATATGTCCAGTCTTAATTTTCATTATTACCATCACGAAATGAACGAATTTGTGTAGGATTGCTATAGCTCTGGAGACCACTCGATGACAACATAGGCAAAACAAAAACTGCACATTCTCTCGAAAGACGGAACCTTTCCGCCGAATATAGTTGAGACACTCAGTAGTAAATCTATCGACGTAAAAGTGTTTGTTTCTGTCGAAGAATGTTTGCAAGCCGTGATGTCGACAAAACCTGAATTTGTCATGCTAGATTTTGATCACTACAGGCCCGACAGTGTGCAAAAATTAGGTCTCATGCTGCAAGACAAACTGGGCGTTGCAACAATTGCATTTGTTAGCACGACTAAAATTTCTTCGGCCATGAGACTCGAAGGCGCTAAAATTAAATTTCGCCTAAGCCCCCCGATTTCTTTTGATTATATCTACCGAATGCTTTCACAAATCGTGAAAAAAAATCCTGAGCTGATCAGAAACCGTGTCATCGACTTGATTCCATCGGCATCTCAACAACGACAGAGTACCACAGAATCTCTCAGTGACTCACCCAACAAGTCTTTGAATATTCGAGAGCCCTCAAGACCGCGGCAAAAAAATGGCAGCCACAAAAATAATTTCCAAGTTTTGCAGGGCTGTGTAGATGCGGCAGTTGCTGACACGTTCGAACAAGCTCCTGGACTTGAAGTTCTCAAAATTACCTCCTCCAAAACTCTCAATATTTTGCCGTTTGTTTCTAGCTCACATCAGGGCTATTTTTCAGTTGCAACGGCACTTCCAGCTGAGCAGAGTCTTATCAATGACTACCTACTAAAAAAGATGTGCACATACTTAGAACGCCAACTCCGAGCCAAAGAAATTTCTGTCACTTGGGACGAGAGGTTTAAACTAGAGTTAGCAAACCTTGATTTCGTCGAAGTTTCTCAAAAGACCGCAGATATTAACAAGCTCTTCGTTCATGGTGATGAGGAAGGATTGATCTCTTTCTTCGAAAGCCCTGGACTCAGCGAAGTTTTCAAGTTGCAAGTCCAAGGTGACCACTACGCAATTGCAAAAGACGAATTTTTCATTGGAGATCTGCTCACATTTCCGGTTTTTTTGAAATTACAAATGAATGAAAAATTTTTGCAATTTGGTCATGCCAACGATATTTTGTCCCTTGAGCAATCAGAAAAACTTGCCGACAAAAACTACACCCACGTGTACATCAAAAAGTCGGATATCGCGCTCTTCACAAAATACCGTGCCGCAGGACTCATTCGACGCCATATCGAGAATTTTCTTCTTACATCATCAAACCTTCTATCTTGAGCTGCTGTTGTTATCAGAGTTTTGCGCGTGCTTGTGCTTCGTGACTTGAGTTTTGCGTCTTAAGTCCACAAGATCTTCCAATCACTTGACGAGAGCCCTCGCAGTCTTTTCTTTTGATAGCGGATCTTGCCACGCGCTTCTTGCTCGTTGAGCTGAATATAGTTCCTCACAATCCGATAGGCCCTAAACCCTCGCACCACTCGCGTAAAAGGCCTGTGCTTCCAAAGTCTTGTGCCTTTCTGCTGGTTCTTGGGGGTATCGGTCACCACGCAGGAAGCTCTGCCTCCCGCTGGGGTACCGGTCACCTTTTTTGCTGAGTGCTCAATCCGTCGCCCCAGAAGCAGTCCCTCACGCTGAAATCTTTGCGCCACCTGGCCCGCAACTACACGGAAGAAGTGCTGATAGCGCGCCCTCCTAGGTGCACGAATCAAGAGATGACAATGATCCCCCTGTATCGAGAGCTGCTCGACTTTGACGCCAAAGTGCCGCGAGTACTTTTTGACGATTTGCTGGAGCAAGGCAAAGCCCTGCCGAGAGCGCAAGGTTCTATGACGAAGCCTGTCTCGGTTCACCTTGAGGACCAAATGCAAAGGCTCCTTCGTAGAGAGCGGTCTCTGCCCTCGACCGCGCCGTTGGTTGCGCAGAACTCCTCCGTGAGAGTATCTGTGCTTCCATGCCGTGCTAAAAAGGCTTTGTTGTTTTGGTGGATTTGCGTGACTGGATTTTGTGTGACCGATACCCGTTGTATGCATGGCGGAGGCGGAGTGCAGATCTTGGACGAGGATCAGGCTGGAGCTGTGCGAGGTCTAAGTCGCACTGGTGCTGGGATCCGGACTGGCTTTCAATAGGGTTTGCTACAGTGTTTGATGTGACGATTTAGAGAAAGCAAAAAAAGCCCGCAAAAAAAGTTAGACACTTTGCGAGACTTTGATAAGCCCGGCCTTTGGGCTGAAACACAACCCCCAATAAAGCGTCAAAGTCTCAGCCAATGAGACTTTATTACGACTTTAGTTTTGCCTCCTCTCCAAGCCCAAAGTCTCAACAACATCAAGGACTTAGGTCCGACTAAGAATATATTAATAACAACATTCTCAAAGCATATTAACTGTTTAAGCTCAATTTCCGAAGACTATCCTGTTGGGCGTACACTGATAAGGAACACGGCAATCAGTACTTTTGTTGAGTCTAACTAAACAGTGGGACCCAAGCCTCAGGAGGCAGTGAAATGAAAACGAAAACTCAATTCAAAAAAATCGGCCGCAAGACCATGGTTGTCCTTGCCGCTTCATTGAGTCTGATGGCTTGTGATAAAACAAACCGCTCATTTTCTCTACTGTCTGATGCGGCTACGTTTCAGCAAACACCCACAGTGGTTCAACAAAAGATCGATGTCCTTTGGGTTGTTGATAACTCAGGCTCGATGGCTTCATCGCAAGCAAACCTGACGGCGTCGTTCGGTTCGTTCATCAGCCGTTTTCAGTCTTTGAATTATGATTTCCATATGGCCGTAACGACGACTGATGCTTATCGTGGTGATTTCTCAACTAATGTTGATTTTCAAAATGCAGCTCGCCGCTTTCGCAGTGGCCCGCTTTTTGGCTCAGGCAGCACTTTTTACTACAGCCCCGACAGTCAAGTTCCGGTGCTTTCAAATCTGACTCCAAATTTGACAAACACTTTTATTACCAATGCCACTCAAGGTGTTAATGGTTCCGGTGACGAGCGCGCTTTTGCAAGTTTGCAAGCGGCCCTTTCATATTCTGGAAACTCGGACTTTCGCCGCCCAGGAGCTTTTCTTGCGGTCATCATTTTGAGTGATGAAGATGATTACTCGGTCAATACAAGCACGGCTGTTGCTGACACTTATTTTCGTGGCGAAACAAATGCAGACCCTGTTGTCTTGCCATTTTCTTCGGACCCTACCGATATTTACAACCTATATTTAGACAGCCGACTTTATCCACTTGCTGGCTACAAAACATTTTTAGATGGCGTAGCAGGCGCGGGCCTTTACTCAGTCAGCACAATTTCGGTGATGGACACTACTTGCAAAACTACTTTGAATGCGCAAACACCAGGCCGTCGCATTGGTCGTCGCTACATGCAATTGGCTGACATGACAAATGGTGCAAAAACATCTTTGTGCGGAGACTTTGGCCAAAGCTTGCAAATGATCTCTGATAAAATCTTAGAGCTTTCAAGCAGCTTCAAATTGAATCGCGAGCCCGTTGTTAGTTCGATCACTATATTTGTTGATGGCGTGCTGGTCCCACAAAGCGCCACTGAAGGTTGGACATACGACTCTAGCACTATGACTGTGACTTTTCATAACTCGGCTGTGCCAAAACAGGGCGCCGCAATCAAAGTCAGCTTTGACCCCGCAAAACCAAATATCTAAGCAAGGTCAGAGAGTTTGGAAGAGAAACGACGAAAAGAAAGACCAGAGGAGTAAGAAAATGAGCTTAGCTCTTGAACAAGCAACATCTAACGAATGGCATGTCCTTAAAGGTGAGTCTAAGTTTGGACCTTACACCTATGCGGACATGATTCAAATGATGCAGAACAAGACTCTGTTCAACTTTGATTACGTTTGGTCTCCTCATCTCGAAAGCTGGACAGCTTTAGCAGAAATTCCAGACTTCTCTGTAGATCGCTTGAGTCGCGTAGCTTCAGCGAGCCAAGAAATGTTTGCTCGCCGAAGCACAGAGCGTGTGACTGTATCTATTCCTGTTTTCTGTCATGACAATTCAAGAATGTGGAATGGAACTTGCGAAAATCTATCTGAAGGTGGCGCTTTGATACTTATGCAAAACCCCATCTTGCTGCCAGGCCATATGATCTATTTGCATTTCAGAGCTAAAGCCGAAGGCGAGATCGCCTTCAATTGCACAGCTGAAATTTTAGCTAAGCGCTTAACACGACAACGCATTCAGCATGACACAGGACTTCACTATGCGGTGAAGTTCTTGCAGATTTTACCTGCTGGCACTGAGCAGGTCAGATCTTGGGTCGATGCTGAAGTTAATAAAATGAAAGTATTAAAATAATTTTTAAGAATTTTAACAATAAACAGGAGTGAGTTATGACATCAATTCTACAGTTCATCAACGACGCAGGTTTTATCGGCTGGTGCATCATGTTCGTTGGCTTTGCAGGCCTAGCTCTCGTCGTAGAGCGCGCCCAAGTTCTGTATTTTAAATACGGAATGAATGTCGACGAATTTATGACTCGTGTACAAACACTTGTGCTCGCTAAAAAATCAGATGAAGCTTTGGTTGTCTGCGCTCAATTGCAAGAAAAACCAATGGCTCAGGCTTTTAAAACAATTCTTGAAAAAGCTGATCGTGATGATGACGCTATCTTTCAAGCTCACGACATTGCGATGGCAGAGACTGTTCCTCAGTTGACCAAGCGCTTGCATTACTTATCAATGCTTGCCAACGTGGCTACTCTTTTGGGTCTTCTTGGTACAATCCACGGTCTGATTTTATCGTTCCAAGCGGTGGCAACGGCTGACCCTGCTCAAAAGCAAACTTTGCTCGCACATGGTATTTCGGTATCGATGTACACGACGGCTTTGGGTCTTGCGGTGGCGATTCCTGCGATGGTGTTTTACTCTTTCTTGGTTTCTCGACAAAATCAACTTGTTGAGCAGCTCACAGAGAAGTGCGGCAAATTAACAGAGCTTTTAACTGGTGCTCATATGCCAACACTCACTCGTCAGACAGTGTTTCCTGATTCATTAGCAAAAGACCAGTTGGGTTCGAGCAAAGCTCCTCCGACGAATGTTCGCGCGTCCTAATTTTTTTTATATTTGTTATCTTTATTGATCACTCGCTAGCTTGATGGAGCAATTATGAGCAGACGACTTCGAAAACCAAGACAGATCATGAGCCACGAGTTTGAACTCGATTTGGCTCCGCTGTTGGCCGTGATGGTAAAGCTGGTGCCAGTTCTTCTGGTTTCGTCAGCTTTTATGCAGGTGATGATCGTTGAAACAGATCTTCCACAAGCCGTGAAAGAGGCCATCGCACAAAATAACGATAAGCCTAAAACCACGGTGCAGCTAGAGATCAATAAAAAATCTGGCATCAAAGTCATCGTGGCAAAAGATGGCAGCCAAAAAGTGGACCAAATCGCCATGAAGTCTGAAAGCGAATACGATCTGTCGGGCCTTCACAAGTTTCTTCAGCATGTAAAAGCCGAAAATCCAGAAGTGTTCCGAATCGAATTTGCTCCTGATGCCAATGTGCCTTACAAAGACATCGTAAAAATCATGGATGAAGTTCGCAGAAGCCGAGACAAAGACGTGCGCTTCCCAATGCGCAATCAAAACGCCGGCCAAAGCGCAGATCAAAAAGACCGCGCGCCTGCAAGTACAGACTATATGTTTCCGGATGTTATTTTCGCCAATATGATGGATGGGTGATTTATGGGTTATGGACGTCGTCGCTATTCAAGCAAATCACACAGCAGCAGCACCTTCGGTCTGAACATCACATCGATGACGGACATGTTTACAATCTTGCTCGTGTTCTTGCTGCAAAGCTATTCTACATCACAAGTTGAGATCAATCCGGTCACAGGTGTTTCACTGCCAAAATCAAGCACAGAATCTAATCCTGTTGAAGGCGTTCGCGTGTCTCTGTCTGCCAACGAACTCAAAATTGGCGAGCGCACTATTGCAAGCCTTAAAGAGGCCCAATTTAACGGCGCTGATGTAGACCCTAATGATAGCAACTTTATTTTGCCTTTATTTAACGAACTCGACAAAATGAGCAAAGAAAATGCCGCCAAAGACATTGCTAAGGGCGACAAAAAGAAACCAGAAATCGAAGAAGGACGTATTCTTCTTCAAGCCGATCAAAATTTGAATTATGCCGTTATCAGAAAAGTGATGTACACAGCCTCGATGGCCGGCTTTCCAAAATTGAAACTTGCGACTGTTGTTGGAGATTGATTTTATGAAAATCCCTGGACCTATTTTTTGGACTGTCCTAGTTGCCACTTTTTTTGCCTTCTTGGCACAAACAGGATTCGCCAAAGAACAAGGTCCGAAGGGCCTCCTCCCCGAGCTCAGCATCAACTCCACTAATGAGGAAGAAAATCAAAACAAAGCTCTCAATAGCGAATACATGATCACTCGCTCTGAAAATCAAGCGATTGCATCCCTGCAAAGTATTTTAAAAAAACGCAAAGGCACACCTGAAGAAGCCGAGCTTTGGTATCGCTTGGGCGAGCTCTACATGCGACGTGCAAAATCTGGCCGCTTTTTCGACTTGAACCGCAGCTCTGGAGCCGGCAACCAAGCAGTGGCCTTTGCTCCGCCTGAAGCTCAAGGCGAAACTGCAATCAACAATCTAAAAAAAGCTATCGACATCTACGCAAAAATCGACCGTGAGTTTCCTAAGTTCAAAGACATGGACTCGGTTCTCTTTAATGCCGCGTTTGCAAGCCAACAGATCGGGCAAAAAAAACAAGCTGAAGTTTTTTATATGAAGGTGGTCACCTCGCATCCAAAATCAAGCTTGGTGCCAGATGCACATCTTGCTTTGGGCGAACTCAAATACGAAGCACAAAATTTTCAAGGAGCTCTTGAACACTTTATTGTGATCGAAAAATATCCACAATCAAGAGTCTACTCTTACGGCATCTACAAAGCCGCTTGGGCCTACTACAACCTCCGCCAAACTGACAAGGCGATCGATAAGCTTATTGAAGTTGTAAAGTTTCATGACCAAACGAAACCCGGAGCAAAAAAAGTCAGCCACAACCTGCGCCTTGAAGCCATTCGCGACCTGACGATATTTTTCGAAGAGACTTCAAGCCCTGATAAAGCTCTTGAGTTTTTTGCTAAATTCACAACTCCCGATGAGCTCGGCGATGCTGTTGTTGTCTTAGGTCAAATCTATGACTCTCACTCAAAACACAAAGAGATGATTGTGTTTTTAAATGATTTTATCAAGCGTGCTCCACAGTCTTCAAAAAGAGTTAAAGCTCATATCTTGCTCTTAGGTGCTAACGAAAGTTTGCGCCTAAGAAAAGACGTACTTCACCAGCTTCAAGAGCTAGATCAAGTTTGCAAAAAAGACTCTGCATGGGCCATTGAGAACAACTCGATCTATGATGAGTCCTGCAACTATGATTTTGCAAAAGCCAATATCGATATAGCAAAAAAATGGTGGGATCTGTGGCTTAAAAACAAAAACAGCGCCGGCGAAGCTGCTAAAGAGCTAGCAGCACTCACTCAACAAGCTTTTAAAATTCACCTGGACAGAGAAGACCCTGCAAAGCCAGATGCAAAATCACGCTATGCCTATGCAGAATTGCTCTTTCAACTTGAAGACTTTCGCACAGCTTCAGACCAATATGCTCAGGTTGGACAAAAAACAGTCGACACTCAGCTTAAGCATGACGCTAACTATGCGGCCTTGGTCTCTTTAGAGAAAGCCATCACCAAGAAAAAAGAATCGGGTGACGACGACAAACTTGTAGCTCTGTCACAAAACTACCTGACTCATCACCCGACCGGCGAACACGCTTTGCAGGTTCAATTTAAATTGGGCTTTATCGCCTACGAGCAAAACAACTACGTTGAGGCCGAAAAGTGGCTCAAGCCCCTCGCCTCCAATGAAAAAGCTGGCGAGTTCAAACGCAAGTCAGAGGACTTAGTGCTCGATATTCTCAACGCGCGCAAAGACTATAAAGGCATCAAGGAATTTTCAAAACAGATCTTGGCTCAGTCTAAAGATCAATCTCGCATTTCGGGCCTGACAAAAATTATGCAAGAGGCTGACTACACAGAGATCCAAGACTTTGCAAAAACTTCTGACAAAGCCGAAGCTTCGCAAAAGCTCTATGCTTTTTACAAAGAAAACAAATCTTCGCCTTTAGCTAAAGACTCTTTGTGGCAGGCGCTTTCTCTGGCATATGCTTCAGGTTTGACAGTGGACGGTGCAGATCTGGCCAAAGAATATGCCGGCACTTACCCTGATGAGGCAAAATCAATCGACGCCTTAAAAGACGCAGCAAAAGCTTATACCGATACTGGACATCTTGTGCTTGCAGCCCAAACAATGGATCTTATCGCGCAAAAATCTATCGGTAAAAACTCTAAAGATGTGGCCACATACACCGAGGCCGCTGCTGAGCTTTACCTTCTTGAGGGTAATAAAAATCAAGCGATCAATTCTTTTAATCGACTGCTCACAGACAGCAACAAAGAAAACCACGGAAAAATCTATTCAAAAATTTTAGTAGCACTGAAAGGCAAAGAAAACTCGGAAGAATATCAAAAAGTCGAGAGCAAACTCTCAGCCCTAGGCCAAGAGCCCTACGCTTCTGAAATTAAACTCAAAAGAGTTCAAAGCCTTTGGGATGCTAAAAAAACAACTGAAGCCTTCAATGCAGCGAAGTCTCTTGTTGCGACAGACAAAGGAATTCCCGATGAAGTGCGTGCCAAAGCTCGTTTGATTCAGGCAAAGGCTCTGGAGATCGAATTTGTACAGCAAAGCACGAAGACTTCGGTTGAAAAGCTCTCGGTTATTTTGAGTCTTAAAACCGAAAAATTAGACAAAGCGCAAACAGCCTACATGACAGCCAGCAAGCTCAGCAAAGATCCAAATGTGCAACTTGAAGCTCTTCAAGGCTTGAACAGAATCTACAAAAACTATGTCGACACCGTCGGCCACCCTATTATTAAAACAACACTCAAAGAAGATGAGAAAAAATCTCTCGATACAGAGCTCGCTAAACTCACGGCGCCTATCGCAGACAAAATGCAAGAAACCGGCAAGCATTTGCTAAGCCTTACTAAAGAGAGCAAAGCCACTCGCAGCGACGAAGTCGACTTTACGAACTTGGCCGCAGAAGACACGGTAAAGCCACGCATTCAAAATCCTGCGATCGAAAAAATTGCGCCGTTTTTGCCTGTGCTTACCGATGAAAAAATCACTGAGATTGCACCTGCTCGCTTTCAAGGATCAAAAACCGAGAAGTGCGCATTGACTGACGCCGACAAAAAGCTTTCGATGGCAGCTCTGAGCAGCAAAGCAAATCAATGCCTTCAAACCGGAAACTTTGGCACAGCCGAAAAAATCGCATCGCAAATGTCACGCAAAGAGCCTAAGGCAAGTCTTGGCACGTACTACATGTCGTTGGTGGCTGATCTTCAAGGACAAAACGAAAAAGCTCTGTGGTTGATCGAGCTCTCACTCAAGAAAAATGAAGAGCCCGTTTACTCGACTTATCAAAAAGCGCGAGTGCTCTACAAACTCAAAGAATTTGCCGCTGCTAACAAAGCTTTTATAAAAGCCTTCGACCAGAAGTTGAACGCAGCGGAAGTCTATCTCATGCATGGTGTGATCGCTTTCGCTGAAGGCGACTGCTACTCAGTGGTTGATGACTTTGCAAAACTCGATGCGAAGACCATCTACAACCACGGCGTTGGCCCCGCCTATGCTGAGTGCCATGCCCAAAAGGGCGAGCTCGACAAAGGCCTCTCAATCATCGCCCAGCAGCTCAAGGTCAATAGCTTGAACATCGACCTGCTGCTAGAAGCGGCCTATATCCAAGACGTCTACAAGGCTGATAACGACGCTAAAATTAAAGCCTACGAGGCTGCGCTCAAAGCCGCGTCTCAACCTGAGACTCATGAATGGATTCAAAGAAAGTTGAATTACCTTAAGGGAACAAAACAGCAGGTCACGCAAAATTAGCTGCCTCTTGAAAAAAATTAGTATCTGCCGATAAGGGCTATGATTGTCAGAGCAAAAACTAGGATGGAGATGCGCATGAAAACAACTTCGACAAAAAATCAAAACTTGCGATTTTTAAACCTGACTCTAAGTCTGGTTTTTATGTTTTGCGCACAACTTCTGGGCGCACCGGCTCAGGCTAAGACGAAGACTATCCGAAAAGTTCAGGAAGTTAACTTTGCTGAGTTAAACTTAAAAGGAACGATTCGAAATCCTGATGGAGCGTATCTAGTTCAAAAAAGAGGCATTAAGTTTATGCCTCTTTATGACGTACAGAAAGATATGGACACCAAGATTCGAGACTCAGTCCAATACGTGAGGTAACGAGTATGCAAAATCTGTTGATCGAACAAAGAGGTCCTACCGGCCTGATCAAGACTTGGCGTCTGCGCTCAGACCAGGGCACTCTCACGTTTGGCAACTCAAAGCATGCTGATCTTCGTTCGCCTTTGGACTCTATCAAGGGCATCCAAGGTCTCTTTGAATTTCGCAATGACCGTTGGTATTACGTCAATCTAGATCTTCATTCTGAACTCACACAGCTAAAAGATGGCAGGGCTGAATTTACTTTGGATCAGCCTGCTGAGCTCAAGCTTGGCGTTTCGCATTTAACAGTGACTCCGTTTGACTCTAGATCACAGCTCTTTGCCAATCTTGATGCAAGCACTGAAGTTCACACCGAAAGCAAAGACCGCAAGGCTTATCAGCTCTTCACTGTTTATCATGGCCGTCATTTGCTAGAGACAGCTGTCATTGAAATGTCTGGCAACTTCAAGGCCAAATCAGATCCTTCAAAAACAAAGCTCACACCAATCAAATCAGACAAATGGGTAAAAACTCCTGTCGGCGAGCTTGAGATTTCTCAGCGCACACTTCAGCTCACAAGCGTTGAAGCGATGAAGATGATGACCAAAGATCAAATGATCGACGAAGGTGGCAGAAAAACTCTGTATGCCACTTTGGCCGGCGCAAGTCTTTTGGCTTTGTTGTTTTTGATTTCACCGGTTGCGCAAAAGCCTCTTGAGGCAAATCCGCGTCCAAGCGAATTCAAAGAAGTCTCAATGCCCACAATCAAAAAGAAAAAATCGGGCTCACAAGCTCCAGCACATGTGGAGCAAGCTCAGCAGCCAGCACCTGCAGCTCAGCAAGTTCAACCAAGCCAAGCGGCTTCGGCTCCAGCTGACAACTCCGGTGGATCAAAAGCAGCATCAGCTATTAAATCACTGGCCTCAGGTCGCATCACTCAATTGATCGGAAAAGTATCGGCTACAGCTGCAAAATCAGCAAACGTTGTGGTTACAAGTGGCATAGCAGCTGGCAGTGGTCCGAGCGGAAGAGCACTCGCAGCTGTGGGAGCTATTTCGCAATCAGGCACTGATTGGTCTTCTGAAGGTAAAGGCACAGGAATCAAAATTTCTACCAATGGCGTGGCCGGTGGCAAAGGCGTTGGCGGCATGGGCACTCTAGCTACAGGCAAAACTGGCTCTGGCGGTGTTGGCCTGCTTGAAGACGAAGGCGAAATCACTGGCGGTCTTGATCGCGAAGTGATCGCTCAGTACATCAAATCAAAACTTGGAGAAATACTCTACTGCTATGAACGACAGCTTTCGGCCAACCCAGACCTTTACGGAAAAGTGGCTGTAAAGTTTCAAATTGCTGGCAGCGGCGAAGTAGAGACTCAGCGCATAGGAGACACGACATTAAAAAATGCTACGGTCGAAGGATGTATTTTACAGCGAGTTGCGAAATGGAAGTTTCCAACTCCAGATGGAGGAACGAAGGTTCTTGTAACCTACCCGTTTTTATTTAAAAGCACGAATTAAGGTTTTAGTAGATAGAAATTTTGAATTAAAATTAAGTTTAGCGAGCCATTTTCAGAACGTTATCACTCAAATAGCTCGCCTCTAACGTCGGTTGTACAAAGTTGGTTTCCGAAAAAATATCGGAGACGGAGGCAAAGATGAACGGTTCTTCGAAAATGGGCTTAGCCCTCTCAATTCTATTGGCATCATTGATGGGCTCAGTCTCTGTGCTGGCTCAATCTTCTGCAAAATCAGGTTCCGACAAACTCGACCTGAAGAAACTCGAAGACAAATACTGGGCCGCAAAGGACACCGACTTCAATGTTGTGCAAAACCGGACCTACGCTAAAGACGGCAGGTTTTTTCTAAACCTCAGCTACGGCACTCTTGTAAATGATGCGTACTCATATGGAAGACTCACAAACGGTTCATTGGGATATTACTTTTCAGAGCGCTGGGGAGTTGAGTTTGCATATGAAAAAGGATCACTCACAGACAATGACTCAACAATTTATTTAAAAAATACTTACCAAGCAGCTCCAAACTACAACAAGTTTGTCGACTACAAATCCGTGAACTTGATTTGGGTCCCATTTTACTCAAAGACAAGTTTTCTTGATCGCTCGATCATGTATTTTGATATCCAGTTCGCGGCCGGACTTGGCCAAATGAATTATGAAATTCAAACTGATCCTTCAGACTCTGCGAGTGCAAGTCCCCATGCTCTAGCACCAGAAAAAAAATCTGCGATGGGTTACAACTTTGATATCACGCAGCAGCTCTTTTTCAGCGAGCACTTTGCGCTTCGCCTTGACATCAAAAACAAATGGTCAAAGCAAGATCTTAAGCGCTACCAAATCCGCGCGAGCGAAACAGAAGCGGCTCGTTCGGCTGGTCAAATCACTCAGCAAGATACAACGATTCTTTTAGGTCTCACTTATTTCTTTGGTTCAAAAGAAAAATAAGGCGGCAGTTATGATGAAGTTGAAGAAAAATTACTCTCTCAAGCTTGGAATTAGCGCTTTCGCGCTGATGCTGCCAGGTTTTGCAATGGCCGCTGGCACTGGCAAAGCGAGCGCTTCTAAAACTTCATCCTCAACAGAGGACACAAGCTCTGTATCAACGGAAGCACCAACACCTGCTCTGAAGCCAGCTCTTGTCACAGCCACTCCCGGCCGCAGTCCATCAGCGGCACTCAAGATGAAAACATCTAAGGTCCCCGCTTTTGAAATTTATCAAAAGAAGGTGGTCAAGGGTAAGGTCGAAGTATTTCGTGTTAAAAACATTCCTAAACTTGATATCGGTGCTGAGCCTGGCTTTCGCGCTCCTGATACAAGCAATTTTGAGGCTGTTTTACCACCTGCACGTAAGCCCGCTTCATTTGAAATTGCAAAACGCATGTCACCGCCTGCATCTGACATTTCAAAATGGACTCAGCAGCCTGTTGCGCCTGCGGCCGATGCTAAATCAATCTTGGCTGTGCAACCTGGCTTTAAAGCTCCAGCTGTAGCAGCGCTTGAAGTCTTTACTCCTCCGCAATTTCAGGATCTGAAACCAGAAGTTCAAAAATTAGAAGAGATGTCTCCTGGACAGTTAAAAATGCTGCAAGCTCTGATCTTTTTAGAAGTGCAAAAAAGCTATAACATGGCACTTGCTCTTTTTGCAGAGCTAGTTGATGAAGGTGAATTCAAAACCGAAGCCACGTATCAATTGGGCCTCACATCGAAAGCCTTAGGTCTTTACTCAGAATACAAATTTCAAATGATGAAAGTTCTAAATGACAGTAAAAAAGAATGGCAAAAAAAGGCCGCTGTCTCTCTAGCACAAAGTGCAGATCCCGGCGACAAAGCTCTCGTGGCCGTGCTTGATCCCAAAATCGAAGAGCTCAAAATCGAAGAGATTGCAAATATCGATCAGTACAATATGAACCGCGCAAAATATTATCTCGATAAGAACAACTTGACGCTGGCTCATGCCGCCGTCGATGACATCGCTGTGACTTCTCCGCTAGCACTTGATAGTCAGTTTTTAAAATCTGTGATCCTCTATAAAGGTGGTCACCTGCAAGAGGCCATTACAGGCATGACTCAAGTTTTGGCTGATTTAACTCTCAAAGATCCTAACTCTGAACTCAAATCACAAGCTGCATTGACTTTGGCTCGCATGCACTTTCAAGCCAGCCAGTACAAAGAGGCGTTTGCTAACTACCTAAAAATCGACAAGACAAATCCAGATTGGACTCAAGCGATGATCGAACAGGCTTGGTCGCAAATCTTAGCCGAAGACTACGAAGGTGCTGCAGGTAACATGTACTCGCTACACACCGACTTTTTCAAAAACTCATTCGCTCCAGAGTCTTATGTCGTGCGCACTGTAGGCTACCTCAATCTATGCCAATACGGTGATGGCGCCCGCGTGATCAATGACATGAAACGCCGCTTTGCTCCCGTGCAAAAGCAAATGGATGAGTACTCCAGCAAAATGACAACAGATCTCAGCTACTACGAGACTGTAAAGGCCTTTGCAAAAAATCCGGATCAAAAAACTGTCGATGGCTTGCCACGCAATTTTATCTTTGAACTCGCTCATCACCCTAGTTTTACAAGTGAGCAAAAGCTGATCAACTCCACGGAGGATCAAGAAACAAAATACAACAAGATCACTCTCGATCTGATCAAAAAAGAACGCGATATCGTCAAAGGCGAAAACGACGTCGTCAAACAATTGGTTTCACTCAAAAAGCAATTTGATAGCTCAAAAAATGATGTCGAAAAAGCCGACCTCAAGACAGCAATGTCTTTTCAAGACAAACGCCTTTTGAGTTACAAAATCCAACATTTCATTGCAAAAAAAGCTCGCAACTCGATCAAAGATTTACGTGCGCAAGGTCTTGCTCGCCTCGACAAAGAAAAGGGCGACTTCAAGCTCAAAGCTTCAATGGCTATCAAGTCGCGCTTTCAAGCCATGCAGACCACTCTCAAAAATACTCTCGATCAAAGCGAAGTTCTTAATTACGAGCTTTATGCAGGGGCCGGCGAACACATCCGCTATCAATTAGCTGGCGGCGAGATTTCAGACAAAGACCGCGCTGAATTAAAACCTGAAGAAGGCAAATCAATGAAATGGGATTTTAAAGGCGAAGTTTGGGAGGACGAACTCGGCCACTATCGCTCATCACTTAAAAACGTTTGTCCTCGCGACAGTGTCTCTCAACTTGAAAAATAATTTAAACGGAGATTTTATGAAAACAAATACAGCTCTAAAAATTCTCGCTCCCCTTGCAGCTTTTGGCCTTTCACTCTCTGCCAATGCGCAGATGACAGCCAATGAAGGTTTGAGCAAAATCAAATCCAATCTTGAAAACTCAAAGTCAAACCTGACAGAGTATCAAAAAAATCTCAAAACAGTTGAAGGCAACGTTACAGAAATTGGTAAAGCCAAATCCCAAGTTGACGGCCAAAAGACAGAGCTTGGCAAAAGCATCCAAGACAACAACCAGTCTCTGCAAACTCTGCAAAAACAAGAAGACCAAATTCAAGGCTTGATCAAAGAAGAGCAAGCTTCAATGACAACTGAGCAAGCTAAAATCAGCGAGCTTGAAAAAACCCTGGCTGTTCTTAAAGACAACCAACAAAAACGCCAAGCCAATGTTCAAGCCTATCAAGAACAGCTGAAGCAAGCCTCAAAAGAAACCAACGAGTTCAAAGGCCGCGCCGAAAAGTTAGCTAAAACTCAAACCGAACTTAACAACCGCACTCAATCCCTCGCCTCTCAAGAAAACGAGTGGAAGGGCAAAAAACGCGGCTACGAAGGCGAAGTTGGTCGCTGGCAAAAAGAAGTCGAGCGCAATCAAAAGCTGCACGACAACTACAATTCTTTAGCAGACGTGAAAGAGTAGATTCCTTGCGGCGACCAATTTGAATTTCAAATTGGAACCAAAAGAATGGCCTTGACCAAAATGGATTCCCAGTCCATTATGGTCAAATATGTGGATTAAAAGGGAAATTTCACAATTAATAAATGAAAACACAGACCTCATACAGATCATACGTGGCCCACGTCAGTGTGGAAAGTCGAGCCTTCTACTAAATCTAGACCCCAGTTTTACAGAAGTTTCATTGGATGACCCTTCCCTGCGAGAACTCGCGCAAAGGGACCCAGAACTTTTTCTAAAGCAGTTTGGTTCAGAAAAAATCTTTATCGACGAAGCTCAATACGCTCCTGAATTATTCCCATCGTTGAAGCGCAAAGTAGATCTTGCAAAGAGAGATCCTAAATTTCGGCAAAAAACTATTATTCGAATGACAGGTTCAAATCAAATCATGATGGACAAGTTCATAAAAGAAAGCTTAGCTGGTCGTGCAAGTTTTTTTGATATGAATACCTTAAGTGTGTCGGAAATTTTGTCGGCCCAGCCAACTAAGATTCAGGATATTATTTATAAAGGCGGATGGCCTGAGCTTCACGCAAATCCCAAAAAAGATCCAAAAAAATACCTCGATGACTACATCAATAGCTACGTCGAAAAAGATATTATCCTCGCGGCAGGAATCCAGAAAAGTCGCGAATTCTTGAAGTTCATCAGACTCCTTGCTGGAAGAGTGGGCTCGCTATTAGAGCTTTCAAGTTTAGGCAACGAGGTGGGCGTTGATTCAAAAACTATTAAGGATTGGGTTTCAGTCCTAGAAAAGATGCATATCATTTCGCTTGTTATGCCTTACTCGACAAATCTTTCTTCCCGTCTCATTAAGGCGCCAAAACTCTTTTTTATTGATACGGGGCTTGCTTGCAGGCTCCAAGGTTGGACAAGCGCTGAGCCCATCTTGACTTCTCCGCAGCAGGGGCACTTATTTGAAAATCTTGTATTTTCTGAAATTTATAAATTGAACTTAAATTATCAACTAGGATACAAAATTTATCACTGGCGCACCAAAGAAAAAGAAGAAATTGATTTTCTCATCGAATGGAATCCCCAAAAATTTCTATTTATTGAGGCCAAAGTCAGCACTCAAAAGATAAAAGATTTGAACAGTTCGGCAACCGTCAAAAAAGTCTTCGGAACAAAAATCCCTCCAGTGATTCAATGCCATCAAGAGGGATCTCGAATATTAAGCAACAATATTCCGATTTCTCTGCTTAGTCGGCATCTGCTAGAATTCTAAAGTTGCTTGAAAAGATCGAATTAATCTGCAAAAATTGTGGCATTGGGGAACTCAATGGCTCAGAAGGCAGTACAATTCAAAGTCGTATTAAATAATACAAAACCTGAAGTCTGGCGCCGACTTCAAATTCTTGAAGCTGCATCTCTCAGAAGTCTACACTATGCTATTCAAGATGTCTTTTGGTGGAAAGGTTACCATAGCTATTTTTTCAAAATAAATAATGATGAATATTCGGATCCAGAATTTGACACTGAATGTGTGGGATGGCTGGACGATTCGAAAATAAAGGTCGGAACTATTGCGAACACGTTTCCTGAATTTGAATTTATTTATGATTTTGGTGACTGGTGGTCGCACAAGATTGTTTTTGAAAAATTTGTTGATGCTGATGAAAAAGAAAAATATCCAGTTTGTCTGGCAGGAGAAAATTCTGCGCCACCAGAAGACTGCGGAGGTCCCCATGGATTTCAGGAATTTAAAGAGGCTGTTAAAAACCGAAAACACGAGCGGCACCAAGAGCTGATGGAATGGTTCGCGGAAACAAATTTTAATTGTGAATTTACGGTGGACAAATTTGATCTTGATTTAACAAATTTTAGAATTGGCCGACGGCAAAAGCCACGCACCTCAAAGTCCGTGGCAAAAGTCACCGAATCTGAAAAATAAGGAGCGAAATACGCGTAGATTTAATAAATAAACTCACACTACTTCCGACAAATCCCCTCGAGCTTTTCTTTCACATTCGAAACTTCACGGAGCGCACATCTCTCAATGTTAACGCCCTGAGCTTGAACTTGCTCGCAAGAGTCGGCGATTCGATATCCCACGATCATATTGCGAAGCTCGGTCATCTTAAATTGATTTTCAACTTGGCGAGTGACCTGCATCAAAATCAAATCTCCCGCGAAAAGAGAAGGACGCATCGACACCACTTGCCCGTCTCCACCTGACTTTAACATCTCAAGCAAATATTTAGGGTTCTCAGCGCTGTCCAAGCGAACCAAAGCGCCATCAGCAAATGCACCCGCGCGACTTAAGATGTTTCCAATGTCAGCATCGTCTAATTTGGTTGCGATATGTACGCGGCACGAAGGAGTTTGACTGCTGGCGTGAGCATGGGCTGCAGCCAATGCAAATAGGAATGACATCATCGAGACATAAATCATCAAAGCCTTCATATGCTCACCTCTCGTAAAGATAACCATTGCCTTTATTTAGACTTAGCAGACCTAGGTCCAAACAGGGCACCAACCCATAAACAGAGCGAAAGCCATTCCACCCCTTAAAACAATGCAATGGGAGCAAGGCCCAGATCCTTGTCGAAAAGCCCTCTAGCAGTGACTATTTTTGTAACCTTCGCTAGCGTTGTTTCTATGAGCACAAATTTACGACCTCTTAAAGTTAAAGCATTCACACTCGCATTCGCCGCGGTGGCCACTGCGACCGCCGTTTCTTGCGCCCACAAACCAGCCGCCACCACACCCGAAGAAGCCAATCCCTGCTTTCGCATCGTGGCCGAAGGCAATATCCCCGAGCTACAAAAAAACTTAAGCGAGTGCAAAAAAGCCAACAACAAAAGCGCCACAAGCTTGATGATGCTAGCGGCCTCTCGCGACCAAGTTGCAGTGCTAGAATTTTTATTCAATGCCGAAAACAAAAATGTAGAAAGCCTCAACGAGTATGACTTGAGTGGCGATACTCCGCTTTTTTACGCAGCAGCCACTTCAAAAACCAAAGCACTCAACTGGCTTCTAGAAAACGGCGCTGCCACAAAATCTTTTCGAGCAGACGGAATCTCAGCCTTTATGATTGCGATTCAAAGTGGCAACAAAGCAAGCTTTGAAGCTTTTCTCAAATCAAAAAGCCAAATCGAAGAACTCAACACACCCAACGAAGATGGCTGGACACCTTTGTTCTATGCGGTCCGCCAGGAAAATCTAGGCCTCGTTAAAAGCCTTCTCGAGCTGGGCGCAACACCAATGATTCTCAGCAAAGAGAACGACACCCCTCTGACCTTGGCTGATGAACAGCAATGGAAAGAGGGCGTTCAACTTATCAAAAAATACTCACAAAAAAAGAAAAAGCGAAACTAAACCGAGACTGACTTCTTTTTCAACCGGCGCAGCACTTTAGCTACGACGGTGCCCACCGTCTGCGTGAGCTCCTCACAGCGAAACGCCCAAGCAAGTCCTGCGTAAACCAATCCGCCCGCACCGATCGTCACAAATACCGAGAGCAACAAACCCACACGCCCAAGCCCAATCAGCGAGTGCACTTGCGAGTAGTAACCGAGCACAAACCAAAGCCCCACTCCCGCCACTGCAAATTTAAGCAAACTTGTAATCAACTTCAAAATACCAAATGGCCCGATCAAAATCTGATAGGCAGTCAATAGTAAAACCATATTGAGACTTGCACTCACAAACGATGAAGCCACCAGCCCCTGAAGCCCCCAGTTTTTCATCAACCATGGCGCCACCAAAATATGAACTGTTAAGCACACTCCAGAAACCGCCGCCGGCAGCCAAGTGTTTTTAATCGCGTAAAAGCTTGGCACCAACACCCGCACGCAGCTGGTCGACATCAAGATAAATGAATACACTCTGACAACTGATGCTGTGGCCAAAGTGGCCTCTGGAGTAAACTGTCCGCGCTGAAAAAGCATTTCAACAATCGGCTCGGCCATCACAAAAAGACCAATCGCCGCCGGCACCGCCACAAACAGATTCAAGCGCAGGTAGTAGTTTGAGGTCTCAAACATCTTAAGGCGATCACCCCTTGACCACATTGCTGCCAATGTCGGCAGCAATGCTGTGCCAAGGCTTACCGACACCAAAGACAGCGGCAGCTCCAACAGCCGGTCCGCCAAGTAAATGTAAGAGATCGGCCCCTCGCCCAAATTACTAGCAAAGCGCAGGTTCACGATAGTTGTGATCTGCAAAAGTCCCAAGCCGACCATCCCGGGCAGCATATTACGAAAAATCTTAAGCACATCGGGGTTAGTGAAACACTCCTTCAAGTCCCCCCGAAGCCGCGGAAAATATCCCGCCTTGATCAGCGCCGGCACTAAAAGCCCCGCCTGAAAGGCACCGCCCACAACCACGCCCCATGCGATCGCATCGCCCGGGCTCCCCAGCCAACTCTGCGGAATAAAAGTGGTGATAATCATGGTGATATTCCACAAAGTCGGCGCAATGGCCGCGAGTGCGTACTTCCCAAGGGCATTGAGGATTCCCATAAAGAAAGCGTAGGAACTTATCATAAACACAAAGGAAAACATGATTCGCGACATCCGAACCGTGAGCTCAAACTTGCCCGCGATATCAGAATAATGTGGATCGAGCAGCACATTCAAAATCTGCTCGGTAAAGATAGTCCCTAAGGTTGTGAGCACCATCAGGGTGATCAAAAGCAAGGTGTAGAGGCCATTCACCAGGTTGCGGCTGCGAACGCCTGAGGGGTCATGAATTCTGGATTCCACAAAGATGGGAATGAAGCTGACACTCAGAGCCCCTTCGCCCAAAAGCCTGCGGAACATATTGGGGAGGCGAAAGGCCGTGGTCCACGCATCGGTCACCGTCCGCGAAAAAAGGGCGGTAAAAGCCATATCTCTAACGAGGCCCAAAACCCTTGAGGTCATGGTTCCAAAGGCCATCGAAAGGGCGTAAATGACCACATTCTTTGAACTTTCAGCAGATTCCTTGGCATTCGCTGCCTGTCGCTCATTCACCTGGTCGGTCATCTGTTTGGTCATTTTCATCCCCATTGCCTATTGCATCTTGTTCGGGGTCATGTTAACCAATCGTGTTTTGGAAGTCGTCTGAAAAGACTGTCTTGCTTAAAATTGTTTTAAGTTGAAGTTTTGACTTAAAATTTAGATTAAATTTAAGGTTACTGTTTTGAAAACACATTAAAGATCACTTAAAGATTCTTATAACGGAGGAATCCTTGGCAAATCATAAGTCGGCAGAAAAAAGAGCTCGTCAAGCCATCAAACGCGAAGACCGCAACACAAAAGTAAAAAGCTCAGTTAAAACTCACGAGAAAAATCTAGTGAAAGCTATCGAAGCGAAATCAAAAGATGTCGCTGCTTTGCTTAAAACTTTTGTGAGCAAAATCGACAAAGCCGCTCAAAAAGGCGTTTTTGCTCGCACCACAGCTTCACGAAAAATTGGCCGTCTTTCAGCACGCGCTCAAGCTTTCTTAAAATAGTCTAAATTTATTTGTTACTGCTCGGATTCGCTTCGGGCAGAGACATATGAACGGATGTCTTTTTTGTGCTCAAATTTGAGCGTCTTAAAAAGAGTGCCGTAGCTAAAAAGACCTGTTCGCAGGTCTTTTTTTACATTGCGGATCTCCGCTTGCACAGTCACAAAAGCACCGCTTGGAACTTGAAAATTAATTACTAGGCTGCGTCCTTCAGGAAAAGCCTGGCCCAGCAAAAAGCTCACGCCGCCTTCACCGACCTCAACACCATTCCCCATCCAATACTTGCCTTCAAATAGGATGCCCATTTTTCGGCGAAAGTTGCGGCGTGGATACTTTCTTCTTGAGACTTGGTCTTGAACGGCTTTTGTCGACATGAGTATTTATCGGAAAAGCGCAGAAAAATATTTAGCTTTTTAGGTCCAAAATTAGAACGAAAAGCGCGACTCCGTAGCCTCTTGTCGCTCTGAGCTTGCGCCCAGTGTGTTTTGTGGGGCGCAGATTTTCAAAATGAGATTTTCTAGCCAGATATGCCCTGACAACGGAGAAGATTTCAGCGCCTTATCGGTCTCAGCCAAGACCAAAAGTGCTTGCTCGAGTCTTCGCATAGTCCATTTACGACTTTGGCGCGTATAATCTTGAACATAGTACGGTGGCACTTGAGCCAGAGCCGCCAACTTTTGACCAGTTAGATTTTGGTCTAGACCCTGACGGATCAACTGCAAAATGCGAATATGTCTTGAGATCAAACTGACAATGCCGACTTCGTTTTGCCCTTGATCCAATAATTGCACCAATTGCTCAAGAGCACCGACGCGGTCGCCGTTAGCAATACTCTCGCAAAGATCAAAAACATTTTCTTCGCGCTTTTTAGAAACACACTGAGCAACATCTTCAAGAGCGATCTCTGTTTTCGGGCTGATGAAGTCTGCCAGCTTTCGGATTTCAGCTTCGATCTCTGTCAACTGGCTGCCGACCAAGCGATGCAAAAGCTGTATCGCCTCGTCGCTGATACCGAGTGCATGACCCTTGCAGATGTGACGAATCCAACCCGAAACTTGATTCTCGAAGGGTTTTTTAAACTCAACTGTTTGGGCTTGTTCTAAAAGAATTTTAAAAAACTTTTTGCGCTTATCAATTTTGCTGCCGACAAGAATAAAAACAGAAGAATCCACAGGAGTCGTAAAAAGAGTCTCTAGCTCTTGCCACTCTTTTTCGGTGAGATCTTGCACTTCACGCAGCAAAATCACCCGGCGCGGAGCCATCATCGGCAAAGTCTCAACCTCATCGCGAACTTGGCTGACACTCACATCAGCTGCGTAAAAAGAACTGAAGTTAAAATCAGCGGCACCGCCCGCCAAAGCGCAAACTTTAAGATACTGCACGGCTTGTTGGATGAGATATGGCTCTTCGCCAAAGAAAAAATAAAGCGGCTTAAAGGTTTGTGCTTCGATGGATTTTTCGACTTGCGAGTAGAGCTGCTGAGGTTCGAGATTTGGCATTTTGTGAGCAGCTCCTTTCTCAAAGAACGAGTGGTTTACTCGTTGCTAAAAATTCTCGGTGATACGATCATGAGCTTCGGCCATCATGTCGTTCGCCATCGAGTCAATGGTTTGCCGCCGCGCTGACAAATTGTAAAGCGGATTCACCGTGTTAATTCCAGCCAATGTGACTTGCGGCGCCGAGTAAGTTGTTGTGCGATTGAACTCCCCTGCCCACAAAACAGTCTTGTCAGACAAGCGTCGCACCGTAATGCCTACAACAACAGCAATATCATAAGCTGTCGCCAGAACCGGGCCGGTTGCGATCTTTGTATCTTTTGTCACCAGATCAATTTTGCCAGATCCCGTGTAGCCAATCGAGCGGATCTCGCCTTCAATCACAACTTCGGCCTGCGCAGGATCAACCACTTTAGCCACTTGCGAGCGGCGAAACTCTTGAATGAAAGAATTTGTAAAAGAAACCTCAACGCCCACTTCTTGCGAGTAGTTTTTAAATATGGGAACAGACATTTGATGATAGCCCTGCGGCAAACTGCGATTCGGGCCGGTCAAATGATAGGCGCAACCAGATAAAGCAAACACTAATGGCAACCGAAAAAGCAGTCTAAAAATTAGACCAGAGAAGTTGCTGACGATTTTAAAAAGATCATGATATGTTTTTGTCATCTTCTTTGCTGTAGCCTACTCGAGACGGAGTTTTTTTTGCAACTACAAAGCGCTGTTCCCGCCTACAATGTCTTGGCCCCTGGACCTGTCAACCTTCACCCGCGTGTGATTGAGGCCTT
>CANCBY010000014.1 GCA_947374445.1 Pseudobdellovibrionaceae bacterium | reverse complement strand
ATCTCAGTCGCAGTCTTGTTCTCGCTTCTTGAGGCCCTTACGATCACTCCCATGAGATGCGCAAGTTTTGTTGAAATGGGCGAGCGCAAATCAAAAGTTGGTAAGGCCTTTGAGTCGGGTATGGACTGGACTCGGCTTTTTTACGAACGAACTCTGGCCTGGTCTTTAGGCAATCGCTGGAAGACTATCGGTGCTTCAGTTGTTTTTATGATCGTTTCTTTTTTCTCAGTCAAATTTGTGAACAAAGAATTTTCACCGGCGCAAGATCAGGGCTCTTTTCTGATTCGTTTTCAGACCTCCGTGGGCTCTTCGCTCAAATACACAGACGAAAAAGTTAAAAAAGCCGAGGCATTTTTAATGGCAAGAGCCGAAGTTCTCAAAGTCTACGTAGCTGTTGGTGGCTTTGGCGGTGGAGCTTCCGACGGAAACACCGCAACTTTCTTTGTTACGATGAAACCCGTGTCCGACAGACCTAAAAACCCAGCCACTAATAAGCACATCACTCAGCAAGAGTTCATGGATATTGTACGGCCAGCACTTATTGCCATCGGCGATGTAAAACCAATCATCCAAGATCTTTCAATGAGGGGCTTTTCATCGGGTCGTGGCTTTCCGATTGAATTTAATATTCTCGGAAGCAATTGGGATGAGCTTGCTAAACACAGCAAGATCTTGATGGACGAAATGGCAAAGTCTGATCTTATGGTCGACGTGGATACGAATTACCTTTTGGGAATGCCCGAAGTTCAAATCACTCCCGACAGAAAACAAGCCGCATTTCATGGTATAAGTATTCAGACCATCGGCAAAACTGTGAACTCTCTTATTGGTGGCGTTAAAGTGGGGCAATATCCAAAAGATGGAAAGCGCTATGATGTAAGGCTGCAAATTCGGAAGGAGTATGACACCGTCGATGAAATCAAAAATCTTTTAGTAGGAAACAGCAGGGGAAATCTCATCCCACTTTCTTCTGTCGTGACTCAAGAAACAAAGCCAAGCCTTCAGCAAATATCACGCGTCGATCGTCAGCGCGCGATTTCAGTCTACGCCAACATCAAGCCCGGCGTATCGCAACAAGCGGCCGTGGCCAAAGTAGCAGAACTCGGAGCCAAACTTTTGCCCCCGGGATACTCGGTTGATTTCGGTGGTAGCACTCAGTCTATGAAGGAGTCCTTTCAAGGACTTTTGTTTGCTCTCGTGATGGGCCTGATTGTGGCCTACATGGTTTTAGCTTCGCAGTTCAACTCGTTCATTGACCCAATCTCGGTATTGCTGGCGTTGCCATTTAGCATCAGCGGAGCCTTCTTAGCGTTGTGGATCTCGGGCCAGTCACTCAATATTTATTCAATGATTGGACTGATTCTTTTGATGGGAATCGTGAAGAAGAATTCAATTCTTCTTGTGGAGTTTACAAATAGTACCCGCGAGCACGGAGAAAAAGATGTCATCAAGGCGCTGCTCACAGCGTGCCCCGTGCGCCTGAGGCCAATTCTTATGACCTCTTTTGCAACCATCGTCGGAGCCATTCCTCCAGCACTCGCGATAGGCCCCGGAGCTGAAACTCGCGTCCCAATGGCGATCGCAATTATCGGTGGTGTTTTGGTTTCAACAGTACTGACACTCTATGTGGTGCCATGTGCTTACAGCTTGATGGATCGACTGCAAAAGAAGGACATAAATACAGAGGCAACCAAGAGGGCTTTTGCGGCAGCTGGAACTTTGGGCGAGAGCTAAGACTCAAAAAACGGGTTTGTTTTTTGAGCCAAATCCCCTAGCTCTTTAGATGATATTTAATATTCGTAATAACCTTCTTGCGATTAAACCCAAGAGCCGCGCGAATAAAAACAGCCGTGTGATTATGTAAAAGCGCATGCCACCAGCGATGTGTCACAAACTCAGGAATCAGCACCGTCACCAACTGATGAGTCGATTTCTGCTCGCAATCGTTGATGTAATCAATCAACGGGCCAATCACCGAGCGATACGGTGACTCCAACACAACCAACGGAATGCCGGGGATCCAAAGATTCCATTGCTCTTGCATCCGAGCTGTTGCCTCTGGATCTAACTCGACATAACAACCACGAACATCATTTGAAATTGATAGCGCATATTCTGCAGCATCAATAACACCTTGATGAATCGCTGAGACGGGGATCACAACGAGGCTTTCTAGTTTTTTAAGCGGCCTTGGTTTTCGACCATCGAGGCTGAGCTCCAGCGCAACACAATGATAATGATGGTGAATTTTTTTAAACAAATAAACGCAGGCTGGAATTGCCAACAAAACCATCCATGCACCCGAAGTAAACTTTGTAATCGCAATATCACAAAGAACAACCAGAGTCGCAATGCCACCCAAAGCATTCAAAATCAAAGAGCGAAGCCATTTTCGGCCTTTGTGGCGAAGATGATGGACCACCATGCCTGCTTGCGAAAGCGTGAAAGATAAAAATACGCCAACAGCGTAAAGCGGAATCAGATGAATCGACTCGGCGTCGTACCTAAAAACCAAAAATGCAGCGGCCAGGCTCAATCCTAAAATTCCGTTTGAAAAAACCAAACGGTCGCCCAATGAAGCTAGTTGTCGTGGTAAATAGCGGTCTTTGGCCAGCAACGAAGCTAGGCGCGGAAAATCTGCATAGCTCGTGTTGGCCGCCAAAAAAAGAATCAGCGCCGTTGAGGCCTGCAAAAAATAATACATAAAGCTGTCATTAAAAACAGCGCGGCCCAAAAGCGAAATCAGAGTTTCGTTCTCGTGAGGAACAATCGATAACGAATGCGCAAGCAAGGTGATGCCGATAAACATCGCGCCTAAGATGCCAGACATCCACATCAAAGTGATTTTGGCATTTCGTTGCTGAGGCTCTTGAAATACTGGAATTCCATTAGAGATCGCTTCGACCCCAGTCAGCGCAGAACATCCGGAAGCAAATGCTCTTAACAGCAAAATCATCGGAACAGCAGCATAAGACTGCGATACAACACTCGCTGTTGGCGGCTGATTGCCTGTAGCAATGTCAAAAACACCCTTACAGATCAGGGCAAAAACAGAAAATATAAAAAAGTAAGTCGGAAATGCAAAGACCGTCGCAGATTCTTTAATTCCACGTAGATTCATAAGCATGATGACCAAAATAATTAAGCCACAAAACCAAAGTTTGTAGGGAATCATTTGCGGAAACGCTGAGTTGATATTTTCAATCCCAGCCGCAACAGACACAGACACCGTCAAAGTGTAGTCAATCAATAGCGAAGCGCCAGCAACCAGCCCCGCATTTTGTCCGAGATTTTCTTTAGCAACAGTGTAAGCACCCCCACCATGAGGATAAGCCTCGATGGTCTGTCGATATGACAACGTGATCAAAATCAATAAGATGCAAATACCAAATGCAATCGGGATGGACCATACAATTGCCGCTGTTGAAAACGCAGCAAGCACAAACAAAATAGCGTCGGTTGCATAGGCCACTGAAGACAAGGCATCAGATGAAAGAGTCGATAGCGCTTTCCATTTAGGAATTTGAGCGTGATGTGAAAGCTGAACATTTGACAACGGTTTGCCTACGACAAAACGCTTAATCTCGCGAAACATGATCGAACTCCAAAAAAAAGGAAGACTAACGTCTTCCTTTTTTGCTCCTCTTTACGAGAAATATCAAATTATCAAATTACAGGTGATCGATAACAATATCACGCGCCATAACCGTTTTGCGGCCATCAGCTTTTGCGCTATCGATACCTTTTTGGCAAAGCTGTTCGATTGCTTTGCTTAGAACGTCTACTGTTTCAGCAGAGGTGTTCATATCGCCCTTTTCCTTGATGAATTTTTTAACTTTGCTCGTTACGACAAGAACTTCAGCCATTCTTAGCCTCCTTATAGCCTTAAAGAAAGTGATCGCCCGAAACGGTGTTTCGGACTTTGGTCCAACTCCAATACGGTGACATAGGGACCAGTGACTTACAACCAGAATCAATTAAATCATATCTGAGCTTATGTTGTGCGTCGCATTGCGTTTGTGGCCTGGCCATCCTTAAAAATGTACAGAAAGGCCTTTCGCTCGTCTTTTGGGCCATCCGAATGTGGCGCAGTCAAAGCAGCAGGTTCTAACCACACAAAAGTCTTTTGATCGATGGATTTCGTGCATTCGACGTCAAGAAACGCTGGCGACCAGCAACCACTATTGAGATGTTCAACAGCTCCAATCATTTCATGGCGAATGTGGTGAGTGTGCCCGTAGATGATCCGCCTGACATTCGTGATCGCGGCTGCCATCGCAAGAGTTCGTTCATCAGGCTCTTTATAGCTCGAAACAAGAGATGTGATTGATTGGCTGTAAAACAAAAAAAACGGCAACATCAAAAACAACGGAATAAAAGCCCAAAAAAATGAGACTTCATAAACCTGGCGAACGGCCAGCATGATCTCAAAGATCACAAAAAAACTGATAAAAATTAAAAATGCTCTGTCGAGCCAAAGCTCTCTGGCCAACAAAAGAGGGCTATAACCCGAGGGCGCCGCAAAAAGCTCTTTCAGCTCTCGCACCATTCGTGGTTCGGCGTTGGCTTTTTTGGCAATTTCATTGACCCGCAACTCAACACTTAGTGGCTCACGAATCGGGACATGAAGGCTGTCTTGAAATGTCTTCCACAGAGTAACGACCGCACCCCAAAACCAAGTTATCAGAAGCAATGGCTGTGCTTTGAGCATATACCTATAGAAGAAGTGAATATATTGACCTAGCGACATAATGTAATTCGTATCGACATGCGGATTAAAAAAGCCCATTCCGTTCATGATGTATCTGCATGCTTGGTTGCCAAAAGGCAGCTTGATGCTCTTGTAGTTATAACCCTGAATAAACGGATTGATCGGGTCATCACAAACACAATACGGATCATATTGGTTTCCATGTTCGATCAATGTATCTTGGTTGCTAATATAAAACCATTCAACAAAACGAACTTTGTTTTGTAAATCTTTTGGCAAATTTAGACCATGAAGAATGGCCTCTTGAACAATCGGAAAGTGCAGCTCTAGATCGTGGTTTCCCATCACAAAAACAATCTCATTACCTTGAACAACAAACTGCCTTAAACCTTCAACAAATACTTGGTGATCTTTCAGTATGACTTCAATTTTAAATTTTGACCTTTCGGGCCGTGGACTGAGGCCTCGTCTTTTTTCGAGCCAACTGATTCGAAAAAATGGCTCTTTAGGAAGCATCATAACGCTATCGAAATCAAAAATATCGCCATTCATAACCAGCTCAACAGGAGCATTTCGAGCCCGAGAACGTATGTGATTCAAAAACTCGACAAAAACATCATCAAAAAAGAATTGGCGTGTTTTAAACTTTTTCCAAAGAGGGTATTTCAAGTTTACGGGTTCGGCCTCGCAAAGGTGCATATCGCTGACAATGGCTGTGTATTTACTCAACTTCATGATTATATTATGCTAGAGCCTTAGCGAAATGGAGAAGCCGATTTTTACATTTTCAAAAATTAAACCTCCCATTGCTGTAGTTGGTCTGGGTATTGCCGGTGAGGCGGCCCTTGACCTATTGCTATCTGCTGGAGTTTCCAGATCTGAAATTGCAACTTTTGATGATAAAAATCCCGCTGATTTTAATGACCCAGATCATCTAATTCGAAGTTTTCGGCCGAAAACTCTTGTGGTGTCGCCTGGCGTGGCCCTCTCTAAGCTCTGGATTCAAAGTTTTCAAAATGCTGGCGGAATAATTACAAGCGAGCTTTCGTTGGCCTGCCAAGTTCTGACTACTGAGCGCATTATCGGAATTACAGGCAGCCTAGGAAAAAGTACCGTCGCCTCATTGCTAGAGTCTGGTTTAAATTCATTTTCAAAATGTGGATTTGTTGGTGGAAATCTTGGCCTGCCACTTTCTGTATACGTAAAAAAAATTCTCGCGGGCGACACTCGCGCCGATTGGATTGTTCTTGAGCTCTCAAGTTATAATTTAGAAAACTGTGTAGAACTACACTGTGATATCGGCGCTATAACTTATCTTACTCCCAACCATCTTGAACGATATCAAAGCCTTTCTCACTATTACAAAACAAAGTGGCATCTTTCGGAAATCACCTCGGGGCCAATGATTCTTAATTCAAATGGAGGCGATCTTTCTTTTTTTGCAAAGGGCTTTTCGCACCCTGGGGGCCTAGTTTTCACCGACCAAAACGATACCGAAATTAAGGACCTGAATCCCAACGAGAGCCAACTTCTTGGAGCCCACAACCGCGACAACTTTGCTCTTGCCTGCAAAATCGCCCTCAAGGCGGGGTGGCCAACCACATCTATTCAAGCCATGAAATCATTTGCTGGTCTCCCGCACAGGGTTGAAAACCTTGGTGTTCACAACGGAGTGCTTTTTGTGAACGACTCTAAAGCAACCACCATAAAAAGTGTGATCACAGCCGCAGGGTCTCTGCGAGCCTCTGTTAATGGGTGCATTCATCTCCTTATCGGTGGAAAAGACAAATCTCTTCCTTGGAGCGAGCTTGGTGTTTTAAGTCAGCTTTCGCCCATCAAATTCTATTTTTTTGGTGAGTGCCGAAAAACAGCACATGACGTCTCTGCGCTTTTGGGTGAAGAGTTTTTGCGCCTAGCTGATGCGATTGATGCTGCAAAAAAATCAGCTCAATCCAATGATTTGATTTTACTCTCGCCAGGCGGCACAAGCCTCGATGAATTTAAGAATTTCGAAGAACGTGGAAGTTTTTTTAAATCACGGATTAACTCTAACCCGTAGTTTAAGTTAAAAATGAAAATACAAAACCGCAGCAGTTCCGGGGTCCACGGGCACAACCTGTGTGTGAACCGCGTTGGTCGATTTGGCGGCTGCGACAACGGAATGCGTTCCTTGAGGTACGTTGAACATAATGAAGCCACCGCCAGCCACTCCTGAGGAGCTGACGCTTCCTGCTGCATCAAAATAGATAATATTTTGCGGACTGTAGTTTTCGTCATGTGGTAAATAGACTTCATAATTTTCGTCAGAAACAAATCCAACAACCGTGGAGGTTTCTGGGGTTGAACTTATCCGGTTTTGATTTTGAATTTTTTGAAGCCACGCAGCCTCGATGAGAGCTACCCTCAGGTCGCCGCCTGAGTCTGAGTAAACTTGAACCTGAGAAATATATTTCACATCCGCAGGCACAACTTTCATCAAACTTAATCTTTCAACATCATGAAGATACACTTCAGCCAAACCATCTACTCTTAAAGGTTCGGTAAGGCTTTGAATTTCAAGCTCAGCCTGCCCAGGGACACCCGAAAATGCATCAAAAACTTTGATTTCTGTTTTTTCTATGGCCAATGTTGTTTCTAAGTTTGCCACAAAAACCGTTTCCGGTTCGGCCTGCACGTTAGCGTGCGAAAAATACTGCTGCGCGCGCGAAGCAACCAATGAGTGAAACCCTTCGGGCAAATGTAAAATTGCATAGTACCCATTTTCGGATGTGGCCCGAAGTGACGAGTCTGGAATCATAAATTGATTAAAATAAATTGGACGGTATTGCTCTGCAAACTCAACATCCACCTGAACACCGGCTTGTGGTTTACCATCTAACAATGCTTGTCCCCAAACCACTGAGTTTGTCTCTTCAAATTCAGATTTTTTTTGTTGGTCTTTTGCTATACTTAAAAGTGCTTCAATAAATTTTTGTCTAAATATCGGCTTCTTTTTTTCGGGGCCTGCTGATATTAAGTTTAAAGATGGTGCATAACCCTCAGCATGAGTTCGGATAAGCCCCCATGAGTCTTGGATTATATTATCAACTTTTGCGACACCTTGATCGTCTGAGTTAACCTCGACATCCAAAGTGGGAACATACGTCTGAGTTTGAACCCCACGGTCACCATAGTCTTTGCTTTTTGAAAAGGCCGCGACCGTCTTAGTAAAATCATGAGAGCTTGTTGTAAAACTGCTCTGTATTGAACTAATTGTAATTAGGCTTGTCTTTGGCTTCATCGAATCTATCTGCGCGACTTTTATTTTACCCTCACCCAGCTTTTGTCCGCGCCCACTGTAAAGAGTTGCTACGATTTGACCTGAAGGGTCTGCCACTTCGATAGTATATTTATTGGATGGAAGTTTTAATTTACCCGCACCTAGAGCAACTCCGGCACGAACATGCCGGATATCTATGTATCCATCCGCCAAACCAAGGCCAGGCTCGAGCAAGACTTCTCCTGAGAGATAATTTTTCGCATTATTTGAAGCCGTTGTGCTCGAAGTGATTGGTGCATTTGGATTTAACTTTGAGCTCATGATCACAGTTCCAGAAGATGTATTTGTAATCATAGGCCCGCTTGAAGCGCCCTTGACCTGTTGAGATATTTGTTCGGTCAAAGTCTCTTGCCAGGTTTTCGCCTTCCAATCTTGTTCAAGCACGGAGTTCTTTTCTTCCGCGGCCAACAATCTGTTTTTTTGGGCCACCGACAATCCATCAATCCAAGCGTTTGAATCGGGAATCAATTTTGAATCCGGTGCCTTTGACATAGCTGCAATTTCTTTTTGTGTGTCTTGCCGCTCAATCAACTCATGGTTTATTTTCAGCTCTTCTAATATCTGAGCGCGTGAAATTAGTGTCGGTTTTAAAAAAACTTTTTGCGACCGAATCAAAGTCACAGTCTTTACGCTGGGAGCTTGATCTAATTTTTCATTGAGGTTTATACCTGAACGATTTTCATAAGGATTGCCAGGTCTTGTCGGCCGGTGTGCACTGTTTGATAAATTATCGATATAGTTTTTAACTTCATTAAAAGCAATTCGGGGAGGCTCACTCTTTGCGGTCTGAATACTCAAGCCATGGTTAAAGGTTTTTACCATCACTTTGTCTGTTTTAACTGGGGCAAGAAAAAGCGCAGACGACACGGCTGCAAAACCAATGGCACGCCCTATGTGACTGTGCTGAATAAGGACTTTCGTAATGGCCAACTTCATCAAAGAATATCCATGAATACTCTTAGGCTAATTAAAATGCCCTAAAGTCGTCAATAAGGTTTCGACCATCGCGACCTTGGTGAAGCTTACTTTGAATATCCTTAAGTAGCTTTTGAGCAAGACGTGCATCTTCGCCCACCTCGATAAACGAAATTCCCTGCTTTTGCTCGACCAAAGCCTTCACTTCCACCTCGTATGGGCGGCGTGAACCAAGTATCGTAACAACATAATAAACGCGCTCTTTCGGCTTGGTATTTGGCAGTTCAGAATACTGGCTGGTGAACTCTCGCTGGTTTTGACTGATCTCACGGGGACTACCAATGACGGAGACAACAGCTTTCTTAATTTCGCCAATCGAGGTCTCGCTCTCTTCGGCCTTGATTTGATCTTGAGCACAGCCCAAAACAAAACTAGCCATAAGAGAAAGTGCCGCCATAATAATACAGACTTTAGTCATAAAAAAGTGTCACCCTGAGAGAAGAACTCTATATTTGCAAAAGAGTTTACCGGTTTAGCAGCATCATTCAAGCTTAGTTCCAAAATCGGATGATATAGATCACCCCAAACCTCCGCAGCACATCGCAAAACAGCGTGGTCTAGGGCCAAACTTGGATGTGGTATCGTCATCTCTGGCACCAACGAAACCAATCCCTCATAAGAAAGCATCTGAATTTCGGCCTTAGCGCTCCAGCTTGAGATAAGACTCAGTTTTCTAACCACTTTTTCTGGTTCTAGCTGTGTGACCGTTTTAAAAACAAAAATAAGTTCTGAGTTTAGGTCCTCACTGCGGGTTGAAAAAAATCTTTTATAAATCGAAGAGATTTTTAATACTGGAAAATCTTTTCTAACAATAGCCAATGTCCGGCGAATAGCATCAGGGCCGAGTAAGGTCTCTTGTCGATATCCAAAAAGACAGTGAACTTGGCTCAATTATTCTCCAAGAAAATATGCGTCATGTTATACATTCCTGGCTTTTTGCCACAAACAAACTCTGCTGCTCGCAACGATCCTTCGGCAAAAATTCCGCGGCTCAAAGCTTCGTGACTGATGCGAATAATTTCTCCCGCAGAAGCAGCAACAACTTCATGCTCTCCAATAACTCCACCAACTCTGTACGAAATTGGACCTGGCCATTTTTTGTTGGTGACCTTCTCAAGCTCTGCTTGAAGCGCTAGTGCCGTTCCGCTGGGCTTGTCTTTTTTGTTTCGGTGATGAGACTCAATGATTTGAAAATCAAACCCTGAAATTTTTGAAAAAATCTCCATTGCAGCTTTCATCGCAGCAACGCCAACACTCATGTTTGCAGAGTAAAATACAGGTATTTTTTTTGCTGCTGCCTCAAGCGCCTTCAACTGTTCTTTAGACAAACCTGTAATTCCTGTTACCAAAGGAATCCGCTGAGCCACACAAAATTGAATGGTCTCAACTAAAAATTCTGGCGTCGAGTAGTCGACAACAACATCCAGTTTAATTTTTTCTTTTCCTGAAAGGCTTTTTGAGTTCACCTTAAAGGGCGGCGCCTCTCCGCTCCTTAAAATGGCCAGTGTGGCTTCAAACTTTTTATTGTTTATAAGCTTTTCACATATTTCTTGGCCCATTCTACCGCTGGCACCAATCACGGCCACTTTAATTTTAGCCACTAGATAAGCCCTTCTTTTTTTAGTAGATTTTTAAAGCCCTCTACTTTTTCAGCAGCAAAACTTACCAACGGAAGTCTGCACTCCTGTGTCTCAATGATATTCATTAGCTTCAATGCCATCTTTACCGGAATTGGATTGGCTTCAGAAAATAGCGAGTCTATGAGTTCTTTTTTTGTTTTTGCACGAATCTCTTTCATCTCTCGCGGGATTATATGAGAAGCAACCGAGATGACACCATCACCACCAGCCGCCATAAACTCATCGTACGTTCCGTCATCTCCCGATAAGAGTAAAAAACTTTTTCCACACAATGATCTAATTTTTTTTGCAAAATCGATGTTACCAGATGCCTCTTTGATTCCCAAAATATTAGGATGCTCACTCAGTCTTTTTATTGTTTCAAGCTCAAGAGCTGTGATTGTCCGAGACGGCACATTGTAAAGTATAACCGGAATACTTATGGCCGAGGCAACAGACTTAAAGTGTTCCAGAAGACCTCGTTGCGGAGGTTTGTTGTAATACGGAACAACAACAAGCACAGCATCGGCTCCCATTTTTTCGGCCTCTTTTGAGTCTTCGATTGTTTGCTGTGTAGAATTGCTTCCTGTTCCAAGAATTAAAGGAAAATTTGAAGGCACTCTTTTTTTAATAAATGAAAATATCTCGCGCCTTTCTGAGGGCAAGACTGTGGGACTTTCAGCTGTTGTTCCGTTTATAACAAAACCGTCAACGCCACCGGCCAACTGCTGTTTAACAAGTGACTCCAGGGATACGTAGTCAACCTTTTCGTTTTTGAAAGGCGTCACAAGCGCAGTAATAACTCCAGAAATTTTTTTCATTTTAAACCCCGCCTCAATCATTTGAGATCAATATCATTAACTTCAAAACTATAATCAAACCGAGTTGGGCCTAGCAATAAGGGCGCGGTCCGTCGTCCCTCGTATTGAACCTCAAGCAGTCCGCCTGGCATAGTTATGAATGATTTCGCTTGTCCAAACTTATCATAAAGAAATGCTGCAGCCGCAACAGCACCTGTTCCACAAGCCCTGGTCCAGCCCTCTACTCCGCGCTCAAATGTAATTGCATCCGCTGATTGTCTTTTTAGATCGACGTTAAAAATAAAAGTTATGTTAGAGCCCTTCGGCGACGGGCACGGTCTTAATTTTTTTGCCAGATCTAGGTTAGGTTGAGCCTCAACGACAATATGTGGAACCCCTGTATTGATATAAAAGTATCCCTCTATGGATGTCGCATCAGTTGCAGACATCGGCATTTGAACCTGAATGCGACCATCCGCCAAAAGCCTTGATTGAATAGGCCCCGCTTGAGTTAAAAACTTAACCTCTGAGCTGACACTCGATTTTGAAAATGGATGATTTTTCAAAAAAAAATGTGTGGCACAACGGGCCGCATTTCCGCACATTTCCGCATGAGATCCATCTGCGTTGTAAAAATCCCAAACAAAATTAAAATCAGCATGTTTAGAAATAAATAAAAACCCGTCAGTTGGTGCCCGCCGAAACAGGTTGCATACTTTTTTTACAAAGTCCGGCCGATGAGATACTTCAATTTCAGTTCGATGATCGATCTCATCGAAAATATAAAAAGAATTTCCCGCCCCCGACATGCGAGTGAGTTTCACTTTTTTTCCTCAGTTTCAGAAAAATCATCTTCATCATCAAAGTCGCCCTCTATCTTGAGGTTTACTTTTTTCAACTGAACTGTCTCCGTGGCTTTTGAAAAGTTTGGTTCGCCTCGCCCAATTGGTGCGGGTGTTAGCGGGGGCAGCGGTACGCCTTTAACTCCACAGCCAATAGTTAGGCCGAAGCATAAAAGAAAAGTTATGAATTTAAGCGAGTCTCTCATAGTGAGGTATTATTGTTTTTCTTAAGGAAAGATTCAACCTCTAGCGTCCTCCGACATAAAAATGGCTCCGCTATATACTGTCGTTGAGCCCGAGCCGAAAGGCCTTTGCAAAGATTGATATACTTAGCAGCAGAGTCATCAGCCTTCGCTTTAGCTTCGATCTGAACTCGCCAGTCCCAATAATAAGGCTCCGGAAACGCAGGGTCCGCAGATTCAAGTGTTTTTAAGGTCTGAATCATTTTAGAAAAATTTCCGACTTTAAACTGATATTCTAGTTCAATCACGCCCCAATGAATAAAATAGGGTCCTTTTTTGTCTTCGAAGGCTCCCCTCTGGCTTTGATAGGGCTCAAACTGGCCGCTGCAAACGCTGGCCTGGGACAACACAAGATCAATCTCTTCAGAAAACGGATTTAACTCTTTGATTTTTTTTGCCTGCGAAGCTGCTCCCGAACAATCATTGAGCTCAACCATCAATCTCATTTGAGAAATCTGTATAGCTAGATTGTCAGCCTCTAGCTTTATAGCTTCGGCCATTTTTTGAGAGGCCACTTGGGGGTCGGTTAACTTTAACGATAAACCTAGTTCATAAAGTTGTTGGGCCTTGTCTTGATAAAAAACACCTGAAACTTGATCGAGCGCTTGCAAAAGATCTTTTGAAGTTTTGAGGTTTTTTTTGCCCTCTTTTTTAATTGCATTCACAAGCATCAAGATAGCCTGCTGCCTCTCTTTTTGCTGAGAGAGCGTGTAAGCTTTTTCGATAATATCTGAGGCCGTTTCCGTTTTTGGGGGGGCGGCCGATGCAATTTTTAGAGTTAAAAGAGGGGCCAAAAGACAAAACCCGATTCCTTTTAGCGCATTTGTTTTTTTCTTCATTGCCCGTTCCCCGAAAGAATCTACTACTCTAAATTCGCCAAATTATTTACCAGAACTTGACGCGGCTTGCTGCCATTGGCCGGACCAACAACCCCTTCTTTTTCAAAGGTTTCTATCAAGCGTGCAGCACGAGGATATCCCAATTGAAAACGCCGCTGAATCAAAGAGGCACTGATTGCTTTTTGAGACGATGCCCAAGACAAAATTTCATCGTATCTCTCGTCATAGTCAGCGCCGCCTTCACCGAACTCATCGCCACTTCTATCTCCCATTTCGCCTGCGGCCGGCCCCTCAAGCGCTTTTAATGCTGAGGCATCGTATTCAGGTTCAGCCTGGTCAGACCAAAATTTTGCGACAGAATTAATCTCTGCATCTTTCAAAAAAGGCCCATGATGTCTGACCGAGTTTGGACCACCTGGATTTTTAAATAACATGTCTCCTTGTGCGAGAAGTCTTTCGGCTCCGGTTTCATCCAAAATGATTCTTGAATCCATAGATGAATTCACCTTGAAGCTGATGCGCCCAGGTATGTTTGTTTTAATCAATCCCGTCACAACTTCTTTTCGTGGAGACTGCATTGCGAGCAATAAGTGTATACCGCATGCACGAGCTTTTTGCGCCAATCGCACGATCGATGTTTCAACGTTTGCCTTGTCGACAGTCATAAGATCACCAAACTCTTCAATGACCACAACAATGTAAGGCTGTGGAGTGCAATAGTATTGGTTCATCTTGGTCACTGGAGTTGATTCCATTTCAGCCAGAGCCTTTTCATGCTCATCTAGTTGCTCTCGAGAAAGATTTGAAACGGCCTCATTGAATTGCTCAAGACCACGGGCGCCAAACTTTTGCATCGATTTGTAGCGCTTTTCCATCTCGCGAACGGCCCAGCGCAAGGCTGAAACCGCCTGCTTGCTATCGACAACAGGAGGCATCACCAAATGTGGAATTTTGCTAAAGGCCGCAAGGTCGACCTGTTTGGGATCGATCATGATCAAGCGCAAAGTTTTAGGTGAATGTTTAAAAATTAAGCCCGTGATCACTGAAACTGTAAATACTGATTTTCCTGAACCCGTCGTACCGGCCACCATAAGATGGGGCATTTTTCTAAGGTCTACAATCTTGGGTTCACCATTGGCTTGCTTTCCAAGTGCAATCGGAAGTTTGAAATCATCTGACCAAAAAGCCTCGTCCGCCAAAAGATCTTTGAGATAAACCGTTTCTCGTTGTGCGTTTGAGGTTTCAATCCCTACTACATCACGCCCAGGAATAGGCGCAAGAATCCGCAGCGACTCGCTCGAAAGGGCCAACGACAGGTCGTCCTCGAGTTCAGTGATTTTTGAGACTTTGACATCGGCACTGGGCTTAAATTCAAACATGGTCACAGCGGGGCCAGGCCTCGCTGCAACAACTTCACCGGTAACGTCAAAACGGCTGAGTTTGTCTTTTAGAATGTCTGCCTTTTTTTGAATTTCTTTTTGATCAATTTTAAACCGACTGACAGGAGGGTCTTCAAGAAGAGAGAGCTTTGGCAAAACCCAATTTTCAACCCGCCGAGGCGGACGCGCCTTCATAACGACTTTGCGGCGCGGAGCGGGCATTGCCGTCGCCGTCCCATCTAAATTCATTTGCTGAGGAGCCTGCGTTGGCTCATCACTTTGCAAATCCTCTGCATCCACCACTGACGTCCCATCAGCCTCTTGGCTCTCTGACCTGAGCGGAAAAAAGCCGGCTGCCATTTCGTTAGGTTTTGACGCTTTGGCTGGAGCTTGAGCTCTTATTTTGACAGCCTTTTTCATTTTCTCGACAACAAAGATGTCTTTGATTTTTGCTTTCAAACCAAGGGCCAAAAGACCTTTCCATACCTTCAGTGGCGCTTGAGCCAACTCATTGACGGTCTTTTCGGAAAAGAACACCACCAGAACCGCAGCCAAGCTCCACAAAATAACTTGCACACCTACAGTATTAAAAGCCTTGATAAGCCCCTGTGAGATCCCCAGGCCAAAAATTCCGCCCACATGAATCTGATCCTGGTAGATTTTAGTTTCGGGAAAGTAAACGGAGCACAAGCTTGATAATGTAAAAACCAGCATTGCACCCCAAACCAATCGGATTTGGCGCAATGAAATTGTTCCGCCCTGAAGACTGATGGCAGCCATCCGAAATAAGCCCACCGAAATAAGCCAGGCCGCTACACCAAAAAGCTGAAAAAGCCCATCAGCCAAAAAGCTTCCAACATAACCGCAGTAGTTCAATACCTTTAGGTTGTGCCCAAGAGAGTTAAGGGAAGGGTCCGTGGGATGAAAGCTAAAAAGGGCTAAGGCCACAAAAAGGCCCGAACTCAAAAAAACGATTCCCATAATGTCGGTTCTAAATTTTTGAAAAAGTCGGCTCATACCAAAAATTTACAAGGTATTGGGCCTAAGCGGGAGGCCTGTTTATGGTAATTTTGAGGCCCCTTGACTTTAGTCTACGCTAGCGGCATCTCAGGGGAACCAAATGCTTAAAATTAATGAGATTTTCTATAGTATTCAGGGCGAGTCCACGCATGTTGGCCTGCCAACAGTTTTTGTGCGAACCACAGGCTGCAACCTGCGGTGCACCTACTGCGATACCACATACTCATATTATGAAGGCGAGGATCAGGGGCTAGAACAAATACTCGCCCAAATAACGTCCTACGGAACTAAGTATGTGTGCATCACCGGTGGTGAGCCTCTTTTACAAAAAGAGATTTTCAGCCTTATGAAAACTTTATGTGATCGCGATTTTGAAGTTTCACTTGAAACCAGTGGCTCAAAAAAAATTGATGACGTGGATTCACGAGTAAAAATAATTCTTGATGTAAAAACTCCAGACTCTGGGGCTGCAAATTCTTTTCTTGTAGAAAACTTAGCACACGCAAACTCAAAAACTGAGTTTAAGTTCGTTCTTTGCTCACAAAAGGACTTCGACTGGTCAGAAAATTTTTGTCGTCAACATGATTTATTTAAAAAATTTGTAGTTTTATACAGTCCATCATTCGGCAAAATTGAGCCCCAATGGCTCGCTCAAAATATTTTAACAAAAAACTCACATGCGCGCTTGCAATTACAGCTACACAAATATATTTGGTTACCCGAAACACGCGGAGTCTGAGTTTTTAAATTTAGATTTTGTGTGCAACTTTCTAAAAACAATAAACAGAAGAAAAAACAACCTGGCCCAGTTTATAAAAGAAAAAACTGGATCAGCTTTTTAGTCGAAAAGTAGGAGCAACATGACGCCGACCCTGAACAGTTCTGATAATCTTTTTGTAGCTAACCTCAACGCTGTAAGCCTTGAGAAACTTGTAAAGAGCAAGCTTGAAGTTCTTTTTGCTCAACAAAAAGAGGCTCAAGTTGAGCTGAATGGTTTGTACAATGTTGTGCTTGAACAGGTTGAAAGACCTCTTCTTGAGATCGCCCTTAAGGCCTATAATGGCAACCAGGTTAAAACAGCTTTGATGCTTGGAATTAACCGCAATACTCTTAAAAAGAAAATCGACACCTACAAAATTCGTGTTAAAAAATTGAACTCATAATAACGTTTTTAAAGCGGGTCTGCTTTGTACGACACCCTGACCACTGGCCCGCTTTATTAATTCATTTTTGAAGTTCTATTTTTTGCGTTTCTTGGAGGGGACATGAGCGCAAGCTTTAATTCAAATTTAGAGAGTGCTCCGCAAAGCAATAGTGCGTTTAAGCCTGGCTTTGGTGGTCGCCTTCCCCCTCAAAATCTAGAGGCCGAACAGTCTATCTTAGGCTCAATCATGCTCGACAAAGAGGCCTGGGACCTTGTCTCTGACCTTATTCGCGCCGAAGATTTTTATAAACCTGCACATCAAAAGATTTTTACAGCGATATTTTCTCTTCAGCAGACAAGTCAGCCAATTGATATTATCACTGTGGCTAATGCTCTTCAGTCTACCGGAGACCTCGAAACAGTCGGCGGAACTTCGTATCTTGTAGATATTTTAAATCGAACTGTTTCTTCTGTTCATGCAGTAAGCCACGCTAAAATTATCCGAGAAAAAGCTGTCCTTCGAAGAGTGATTTCTACCAGCTCACAATTAATTGATAAGGCTTATGACGAAGATTTTGCTGACGTCGATAGCTTCATTGATCAAGCAGAGTCTGAGTTTTATAAAATTGGCGAAACCAAAAAGAGCGAGGGCCTTGCTGGCTCAATGGAGATCGTAAAATCTTCTCTCGTCAAAATTGAAGAACTGTACAAACGAAAATCTGACGTCACCGGCTTGGCAACTGGCTTTACAATGATGGACAAGATGACATCGGGCCTGCAGCCGGGCGAGTTGATCATTGTGGCAGCTCGACCTTCTATGGGTAAAACTGCCTTTAGTCTGAATTTGGCTCAGCATATTGTTTTACGTCAGAAAAAAACATTGGCCTATTTCTCTCTAGAGATGGGCAGAGATCAGTTGATGATGAGGATTTTGTCTTCAGAAGCTCGCATCAACATGAAAGACATCCGCTCAGGAAAAGTTCCTGACAATGCTTGGCCAAAACTCATAAATGCGGCTCAACACTTATCTGAAAGTCATCTCTATATTGATGAGACTTCTGGTGTTTCTCCATTTGAAATCCGAGCGCGAGCTCGCAGACTTAAAGCTCAGCACGGCCTTGATTGCATAATGATCGATTACCTTCAATTGATGGATCTAAAGCAAAAAGTAGAAAGCCGCGAGCGCGCTGTCTCTGAAATTTCTAAATCACTCAAAGCTCTGGCAAAGGAACTTGAAATCCCAATCATTGCTCTTGCTCAGCTCAACCGGGGCGTAGAAAGCAGAAGTGACAGACGGCCTATGCTCTCAGATCTTCGTGAGTCTGGTTCTATCGAGCAAGATGCTGACGTTATTATGATGCTCTATCGCGATGACTACTACGACAAAGACGATCCTGAAAAACAAGGGCACGCCGAAGTCATTATTGGTAAACATCGTAATGGTCCCACTGGCACCGTTAAATTAAAGTGGGAAGCTGAATTTGGTCGCTTTAAAGATGCAGATCCAGAACAGGGTCATCATCCAATGCCGCCACCCCCACCACCAATTGGTGCGCCAATGGCGGGTCAATTCGGAAAGCCTAGGAACTTTGCTCCTGGGTCTTAGACTCTTCTGAAGAAATATGTAATTGCCAAAAATAGACAACGATAATGATTGCTAGGCACGCCTTTCCAATCAAAAGATAGCTGTGCACGATTTGTTCGCGAGTCCAACCAGCATCAATGAGCCTATTGATGTCGCCATGTTTATCACTTAAGCCCTCACTGCTCATGGCACTTCCTGATGGCATCAGAGCAAGCCCTGCCTTTATTTTTGTCCATTGAGTTTCCGCGTGAACAAAACAAAACCCAGCAATCCCTAAAGCAGGAAATCGAAAAAAGTCCCACCGCAACCGCTCAAAGCTCGGAAAATAAAAAGCGACAATCACAAAAGCTGAAAGCCAAAACTCTCCAGCAATTCCGCCAAACGAAATCCACACCCCCAGCTCAACGTTAGACATGGCAAAAACCATGACCACGCTTGTGAGCAATAAAACAAGACTGCTCGCAAAAATAAAATAGAGCTTTTGCCAATACGCTCTATATGAAATCGTAGTCAATAAAGTCCAAAAAACTAACGTCACAAAAACACTTCGCTCTTGCCCAATAAAGGTGAGTGCGGCCGACGGGATAATTGCTCCCACAGGCAGAGCAAAGCGTCCCCCCAACCAAGCCGTGTATGCATGGCCCATCTCATGAAATGGGATGACCGAGGTAAACCACATCAACGCATCAAAAAACCACAGGTGCGCTGCGGCCCACGAAAATACAAAAACACTTGGAAGAGCCCATAGGTTTATTTTGCGATTTTCAAATGGCAGTGTCATAGACCCAGAGATCCCAACATTTGACGTAAGCCTTGCTCTAAAGAAACAGCAGGACTCCATGGTGACAATAACTTTCGCGCGATTGTTAAGTCCGGCCTTCTTTGTTTTGGATCATCGATATTAAAATCTTGAAATTCTATTTTAAGCTCTCTGTCAGAGAATATTTTTTGCACTGTTTGTGCAGCCTCTAATATCGAAAACTCGCAATCGTTTCCAATATTCATGGGCTCTGTGCAATCAAGTTTAGCGTAGCTCTGAATGGCTGCTATCAAATCATCCACAAAGCAAAAACTTCGAGTTTGCTTTCCATCTCCGTAAATCGTGAGAGGTCCGCCTTGCTGAGCTTGAGTTAAAAAATTGATAATCACTCGTCCGTCATTTGGGTCCATGCGCGGACCATAGGTATTAAAAATTCGAACCAACCCATGACGAGTTTTGTTTTTTAAATTGTGTGTGTATACCAAGGCTTCGCCAAAGCGCTTGCTCTCATCATAACAAGAGCGTGGTCCAAAAGAATTTACGTGGCCCCAATAAGATTCGGGTTGTGGGCTGAATTCTGGGTCTCCGTAAACTTCGCTCGTAGAAGCAAACACAACGCGAGCCCCTCGTTTGTCTGCGAACCCTAGCGCTCGTGACAGCCCCAAAGTATTTGCCCACATGGTTTCTAAGCCTAGGCGCTGGTAGTGGACGGGCGAGGCAGGAGACGCAAAGTGAAAAACAAAATCAAATCCCGCGGGCAGAAACCCACACCAGGGCTCCCAAGGCTCAACAATATCTTTTTCTAAGAACATGAGGTTTTTATCAGCGCCGGCAAGGCTTAAAAGAAGGTCCTTGTTTTGGCGAAGGCCTGTTGAAAAGTTATCAACGCAGACCACATACGCGCCAAGCAATAAATATTTTTCAGCTAAATGAGAGCCCAAAAAGCCGCCGCCACCCGTAATTAGAACTTTCATGGGGTTATACTGCCGGACCTTCGACCAATCTTCAAGACGAGGGCTCTCACTTTGTTGAGATATCATGAACCGATTGATGAAATACGAGTGTCTTCAATATGCGTAAAATGATTTTACGCGCGGTTTTATCTAAGGAGGGATTATGGGGGCCAAAGTGCTAGACCAGGTTGTCGGTGCCTCGGGTTTGCCAGAAGACTACGCCAAACTTCGGTTAGAAAAACTTTTGCACGAAGCTGGTTTTGATCCAGATCAAGCGGGACTTGATGAAATCAGAGACGTCCTTGCAAATCTTTTGCAAGATTTAATTCTCGCATCAGACGGCCCAGACAGCTCCGAAACTTTAGGCACATAATCTTTGCTAATAATTCTTTTAAAGTCCCGCGAGCAAAAAGTTAGAATAGTTAAAAAAATGGGGAAGAGCTAACCCTTCCCCATCACACAAAACTCAATTTAAAAACAAATTTAAAACTAAGCTCTCTCAACTACAACTTGAACCAAAGCCTCTTGGCCCTCGCCCATTTTGATTGTCGCCTTGTGCGTTCCAAGAACCTTTACGGCCTCTTCAAGGTGGATATCTCTGCGATCAACAGAAAATCCTTTTTTCTCAAGTTCTTTTGAAATTTCTGCTGTTGTAACAGATCCGAAAATCTTGTCGCCTTCAGCAGCAGCAGCCATTTTGAACTTAACAGATACACCGTTGATTTTTGCCAACAATGCTTGTCGTTCAGCTACAGCTTTTTTCTTTTTCACTTCAGCCAAACGTTTCAAGTGTTCATACTCTTTAACGCGACCTTCAGTTGCAGCAGCAGCCATTTTTCGTGGAAACAAGAAGTTCCGAGCAAAACCCTCAGAAACATTCACTAGATCTCCAACTTTACCTACATCTTTCACGTCTTTTTGAAGAATTACTTTCATACGTGCTCCCCATTTTTCTGATCGGTTCCAAGCGGTCGCATTCGTTTCATGCGAGCCCTGAAATCAACCCAATAATCGATTACGCCCACTGCACTCAATACGAAGAACAGTTGACCCACTAAAATAAAATACACCAAGAATCGCATGAAGTTACTCACCTTAAACGACAGGAGGCTCACTTCTAAAACTGCCATTCCTTGAAAGAAATAAAGCCCCATCATGATGTTAAAAACGTTGGTTGCAACGACTCCAACAATGGGTGGCTCTATTTTTACAAACGAAAACAAAAATGAAAGCATTGTGATCCAAATTAAAAATTCTGGATTTTTAAATTCCAAAACCTTCATGTGCGTCGCAATCTTTTCAAATCTTAGGTTTGTCATATGGCCGGTTTTGCGATCAAGCATCAGGGCAAAGCCCAGCGACGTCATTAAAAGCAAAATCACCGCAGACGGAACCTGTTGAATAATGACCGCAGAATCTAGTTTTACAGCTGAACTGCCGCTTCGTGCAGCCAACTGCTGTGTCATAGACTCAATGCCTTGTTTTAAAATTTCATTCATATCAAAGCCTTGGGATTGCGCCCATGCCAAGCTACCGAAAATTAAAACACTTGAACCTAAAGCTATACTCGCCGCTGCTGACCAGAAACCTGATCTTCCACGTTCTTCTAGCTCGCTATAAAAACCAATTGTCAGCCAAATTGAACCCAACAAAAAGCTGAGCGGCTGAAGACCAATAAGCCAAAAACTTGCGCAAATAACAGCACAGGCTCCCCAGTACTTGCGGGCGCCATAAACATTTCTGAGAACTCGTAAAAGCGGCGCGCCTAAAAAAACAAAGAGCGCAGAAATTACTGTTGCCAAAAAAGTTACTGTTAAAAAACGAAGGTTTGTTGGCTTAGACGTCGGCAATTAGTTAGTACCTGTCGCCTTTACGCTCGCCACCGCGATCTCCACGGTCGCCTCTATCTCCTCGGTCTCCTCTGTCGCCACGATCACCGCGATCGCCTCTATCACCATCACCGTAAGATGCAGCAGCGGCTCGGCGCAATTGAGCTTTGGCTTCTTTTTCACGCTCACGTTGAGCAGTTTCAGCCAAACCTTTTTTGAATGACTCCATGAATTTAGTCAAAGACACGCGCTCATCAAGTTTGGTGTGCATAAAGCGCAAAACTTTATCGTTGATGCGCATTGTACGCTCGATCTCAGCAATCGCTTGCGTTCCGGCCTCAAAAGTTGAGTGGAAGTAGATTGCCTTTTTGTTTTTACCAATCATGTTCGCAAGATTGCGTTTGCCCCAAGTGTCCAGTGTGTGCACTGAACCTTTGTATTGAGCGATGATTGATTTGTTCTTTTTGAAAAGCTCTTTTTGCTCTTCAAGGGTAGAGTCGGGGTGCATAAGCACAACAACTTCATACGGCCGTTTCAGTTCAGCCTTTGCTGACAAAGTCGACATAGATGTCCTTTCGGTTTACAGCTGGCAAAGACCATCTCTGCCAACAAGGAATATTCAATTGTTTGGAGGGTCTAACACGCCTGAGGTCCAAGGACAAGGAAGGATCATTTACCCCATTGATTTATCCCTGTACTCTGAAGGCATGGCGCTATTCTTAGAAATCACAATTGGAACTTCGGCCGGAAAGCGCTTTAAACTCATGCCGGGACTGCGCTTAGGAAGAACCTCCGGCGAAGTCCTTATTGATGACCCTAAAGCCTCTGGCCTTCATGCCCTGATTGAACAAGAGCCGGACGGAACTTATTTTATTCGTGACCTTGATTCAACAAATGGCACTAAAATCAATGACTTGAAGTCTGGCCGTGGTCGACTTGTTGCAGGAACCCGCATTCAAATTGGAAGAACCTATCTTACAGTTAGTGACGATTCTGCCGCCCCAATTTTGGTGCCGATAAAGACTGCGCCCGCCGCGGCAAAAGTCGCTCCAGAACTGACCTGGGAAGGAAAAATCAACTCCCACTTATCAACTCTTCCGCTACAAAATGTACCCACGGAACGAAACTTAAAACCATTTAAACAAACTCTTCAGCTTCATTTTATTGAGGGTCTTCAGGCTCAGACTCTTATCACCCTTGGTTATGGCCCTAGATTGGCGGGGTCGACTCAAAAGGATATTAGGCTGCTTGATCCAGATGCGCCAGAAATTGCTTTCAAAATTGAGTGCGGCACTCACGATGAGCCTATTTTTTCAACACCGGCGCCAAGTGTCGTGTTTTTGAATGGCCTCGAACTTCCGGAGCACTACCTCTACTCTGGCGACCTTATCCGTATTGGAAAAACTTTAATCAAAGTGGACTTTTTGTAAATGAACAAAAAAAATTCTCTGCCACTTATTCAGCTTAATACCGGAACCTTCAAAAGTTACGACGGCACCTCGATCTATTATGAGGTGCGCGGAAAAGGTGAGCCTATCGTTTTTGTATACGGTATTGCCTGCCTTATGAATCATTGGAAGTATCAGATTGATCATTTTTCAAAAAAATTTCAGGTTATTTCTTTTGACCTCAGGGGCCACCACCAATCTGGCGCCCCAATAGATAATCAAGAACTCACTTTAGCCGCCATCGGAAAAGATCTCTCATGTTTGATGCGAACTCTGGGCCTGAAAAAGGCTCACTTTGTGGGTCATAGCTTTGGTGTTCCAGTTATGCTTGCGGCCTACGGCGATTCTCCATCCGTGTTTAAAAGTTTGTCTTTTGTGAATGGCTTTTCAAAAAATCCAATAAAAGGAATGTTTGGACTTGATGTTGTCGAGCCCCTTTTTCATTTTGTAAAATCACAATTCGAAAAGAATCCAACCCTCTGGAACGCGTTTTGGCGAGCGGCTGTCGACAACCAACTTGCAATGTTTTTCTCAACAATAGCAGGCGGTTTTAACTTTCAGCTGACGCCCTTTAAGGACATCGAAATTTATGCCAAAGGTGTCTCGCAAATTCCTCTTGAAATCTTTTTACCGTTGTTTGAAGACATGATGTCGTTCAATGGAGACCCGATTGCATCCACTATCAGTCGGCCAACCCTCATCATGAGTGGGCAAAAAGATATGGTAACACCGCAAAAATTTCAAAATGATTTGCACGCCCTCATCAGCGGAAGTCAGTTCATTACAATTCCATATGGGTCGCACTGCTGCCAATTGGACTTTCCTGACTACGTAAACCTAAAACTAGAAGAGTTTCTTTTGGGCGTTGGTTAAGTTTTATTAAAAAAATTACATCCCTTCAACAGGACCATTGTTGGTATTGCGGCCTACACTGTTGATCGACAGCAAAAGTCTTGTAGAGTGTTAACAACTGTAAACAAGGAGTTCTAAGATGTTCAAAACCATGACAACTGTTGTATTTACTTTCCTTTTTTCAACCGCTGCTTTTGCTGGAGACTGTGTGATGAAAATCGAGCGCAAGCCCTGCCCAGGAAAAGAAACCGACGCGCTTAAGCCCTACAACGGAAAAAATCCAACCGAAGAAAAAAAATCTGCTGATTCGCTAGAAAAATGCACAAAAATTGCTGAAGACGCCTCTAAAATTGTTCGCAAGGGCACACTTTCTGAAAAAGCTGTGACCGCTAGTTTTGACGGAAAAGATCTTGGAAAGCCCTTCACCGCCAATTCTACTTGTAAATAAAAAAAGATTT
>CANCBY010000013.1 GCA_947374445.1 Pseudobdellovibrionaceae bacterium | reverse complement strand
GCCAACTCACGCATCCGAGATGCTGACGTGGCAAAAGAATCTGCTGAATTGGCTTCTTCGTCAGTTCTGCAAAATGCCGCAGTATCAGTGTTGGCTCAAGCCAACCAGTTTCCGAATATCGCAATGAAGTTGATCCAATAATTTATCTCGTAATTAAGAAAGATTTTTAATTACCTCAGGTCTGCTCGAGGGACAGCGAGCAGACCTTCATTCGAATGAAGTTTTAAAATTACATTATTTATTTTTACCAAGTTTATGAGGGGTCGACCACAGACCGATCCGCTCTTAAGCCCGCCCTCGGAGGGAAACTTCCGGGGGTTTTCTATTTCGTGGACTAAAACGCCAAACCAATCTCGTTTTTCATCGAGAAAGAATTTTCAAAAAGCGAAGAGCGATTTGTGCCAGTCGATTTTTGTAAGGTGGAAACAGCCAAGATGTAAGTGATATTGGGCCTTGAGTAACAATCACTCTTTCATGACTAAAAGTCTTAAAGCCGTAAAATCCGTGATAGCTTCCTTGCCCGCTGGGACCCACTCCGCCTATAGGCGAATTTGGGTTGATGAAGTGAATCATCAGATGATTGACCACGGCGGCTCCGGAGCTTGTTAGCGAAAGCACTTTGTTGATAACAGATTTATTTTTTCCAAACACATAGAGAGCCAAAGGCTTATCATTCGATTGAATATGCAAAATGACGTCTTCAATTTTTGTGTATGTCATAACTGGAAGGATGGGTCCAAAGATCTCTTGGCTCATCAAAGCATGTTCTTTTTTGACTTTGCCGATCACCGTCGGCGAAATAAAATTTTGCGCTTGATCGCGCTCATTGCCAGTAATGACTTGAGCTCCATTTTTTATCGAGTCATCGATTAAATGTGACAGTCGCAAAAAAGCCTTTGAGTCAATGATCCGAGCCAAATCTGGATTTGATTTTTTTTCGGAACTTGAAGCTCCAAAAACGCTTTCGATTTGGATTTTAATTTGCGCTAAAAATTCAGACTCTCTCGACTCAGGAACAAAAACATAGTCCGGCGCAACACAAGTCTGTCCCGCATTGAAAAACTTCGCCCAAACAATCTTACCAACGGCATTGGTAAAGTCTGCGTCCTCAAGGAGAATCGTAGGAGACTTGCCACCCAGTTCTAAAGTCACAGTCGACAAATTTTGTGCAGCTGCCATCATCACTTTCCTACCGACAAAAGTGCTACCAGTGAAAAAAATATGATCAAAAGGCAAGGTTAAAAGAAACTCTGCTTCTTCGATATCACCTTCAAAAATGGCCACTTCATTCGTTGTGAAGACTTTTTCAATCAAGGCCTTCATATACTTTGAAGTCTGAGCTGTTTTCTCGGAGCCCCTTGCAATCACGCAGTTTCCAGCAGCAATGGCCGCGATAATGGGATTCATAAAAAGCTGAAAAGGATAATTCCATGGAGCCAAAATAAGAACAACACCCCGAGCCTCGTAGCAAGTTTTCGTTGATGAGCCGAGTAAGGCTAGAGGAACTGAAGTAGATTTGGGGCTCATCCACGCCGAGAGGTGCCTAATCGCATGGTTGAGTTCTTCTAATACTGGAAAAATTTCTGAAATTTCAGTTTCTGGCTCGGGCTTTCTGAAATCTAAAAGTAAGGCCAATTTGAGATCTGCTTCCGATTCGAGAATTGCCATCTTTAACTTTTTCAATTTGGCAATTCGTTCGCTAGCTGTACTAGAAGAGACTTTCCAACGATTTTGTTTTTGTTCTAGAAAAGTCTTCGTGATGAGTTCGTTCATGTTGGTAAATTCGCAATACTTTTTAAGTCTGCGCTTTTATCTAAGCTCATTGCATGTTTCCAATTCAAAAATGAATACCATATCGCCACTCACAGGTGAAGTCACAACCTACTTCTGTTCAATTTTTTGGTTGTGTAAAAGACCTAGCCTGCCTAAAGGTCCTCACAGACTTCTATCTATCATTTGAAAGTCTTGCCAGACCTGGGCTTGACCTAGTGTGAGTCTGGTATTTTGCAAAAAAACCAAGACCTTCATCCTGAAAAATCGCTTGTTGTTAGTCGAGAACTCCATTCCTTAGTCCAGAAAAACCCAAAAACCACTGGAGCTTGGTCTAGATCTGCTAGACGTGACTCAAGACTTGCACGACCTCGCCGAAAGGTATGCAAGCAAGTTGATCAAGCCTCGACTGGACGGGTAGAGCAAGCAACCTCTGAGTGACTGCGGAGAGAGCGAGCGATGACAACCGGAAAGAAAAGATTTGGTCTCCAACGTGTTCAAACAAAGGCTGCATGGACCGCGGCACTTGCCTTCAAAAGAGCTTGGGAATGGGTCCCTGGTTTTTTGAGAGGAGTAGGTCCTCTCGGGGTGGGTGTGGAAAGATTCCACAACAATTAACAACAGTCGAGGCAAACGTCCGACTTTAAATGGAGGTTCCCAATGGGAATGCGTATTTCGACAAACGTGGTATCTTTGAATGCACAACGTACATTAGCATCTTCACAAAATGCTATCGGTAAGAGCATGGCACAGCTCTCTTCTGGTAGCCGAATCACAAAAGCAGCTGACGATGCTGCGGGCCTTGGGATTTCAGAAAATTTGAAATCACAAATCAGATCATTAGGTCAGGCTTCACGCAATGCCAACGATGGTATCTCGATGGTGCAAGTGGCAGAGGGTGGATTGACTGAAAGTTCAAACATCTTGACTCGTATGAGAGAACTATCGATCCAAGCGGCTTCAGACACCGTTGGTGAGGCCGAGCGTGGCTTTGCGAACACAGAGGTTCAGCAATTAAAACTTGAGATGGATCGTATCTCGCAAACTACTCGATATAATAAAACAAACTTACTTGATGGCCACTCACCAGACTTTGACATCCAAGTCGGTATTAACAACAACAGCTTTCAAGATAGAATTTCATTCAAAGCCTCACAAATCGATGGCAGTTTGTCGACTTTAGGCGTGGATGGTGTCGATATCTCCTCTAAAGAGGGTGCTCAAGGTGCTCTGGAGATGCTTGATAAAGCCCAAGGAGTTGTTGCGAGCTATCGCGCAAATCTTGGTGCTCTCCAAAATCGATTTCAATCTACGACTGAGAACTTGGGAACTCAAACTGAGAACTTGTCTGCTGCGAACTCACGCATCCGTGATACCGATATCGCTGCGGCTTCTTCGGAGTCAGCACGTAACAACATTTTGTTGCAAGCTTCAACGGCTGTGTTGTCACAAGCAAATCAGATTCCTAACTTGGCTATGAAGATGATTGGTTAATAACCGAAGCCGAAGATGATCGACTGTTAGTAGATCATCTTATGATGAGAGTCTTTTTATAATATTTATTTTAGTGAAAAGTTTTGAGGAGGTGTCCATTCCTCCTCAGGACCAACCTACCCAGGGCGGTGCCTGCACTGACCTGGGGTCCTTCGTTTGAGGGATGATGTTGCTACTATTTAAATTTCAAAAATTTCTTTTAGAGCTGACCGCCAATGAAGGCATCTAATACCTTCAATCGTTATTGGGGTTTCATAATTCGATAAAAGATATGAAGTCGACCCATTAAATTCTTTAGACATTCTTATAAGTGAAATTAATTTCTCTGCTGTAGGTTTTATTTTAGATGATTTTATTTCTATAAGAAGCGGCGCGCCTCTAGGTTTTTCGATAATTAGATCAATCTCGATATCGCCTTTTGTGCGCAAATAAGATAAGCGCCATCTCTTTTCAAGAGCTTCAGATAGTTTAAAAAACTCATTGATTAAGAATGTTTCAAAAAGTTCTCCATACTCAAAAGTTGATGAGTTGAGAGATTCGCCGGCTAAATTTGTAAGAGCCCTGACAATTCCAGTATCAAAGAAATAAAATTTACTTTTTTTGCTTTGTCGTTTCCGAATTGAAGTTTCAAATGGCTCTAGGTGACGACCGATAAGTGTGTCACATAATATTTCAAAATGTCTCTCTGCTTGTGAGGGCTTAACTCCAGCATCTCGCTCAATAGCTGCATAGTTTATTATTTTTGTATTCGACTGGGCTGCAGAAATAAGAACTCTGCGAAAAGGGTCTAAATTACGTACCAGTTGCTCGGCAGCGACTTCTTCTTTCAAGTAGGTTTGCACATAAGCGTAGAGCGCTCGTACACGATCTGCTTCTAGAATTTCTTGATCCCAAAAGCGAGGTAATAAACCGGTGGTGAGGGCTTGCTGAAGATCAAAAGCATCGTTAAGTTCCAACGCCGAAAAAGGTGATAGAGTGTATGATGCTGCTCGACCTGCCAGTAAATTGGCTGAGTCTCTTTTTAGTTTGCGTGCACTGGAGCCAGTTAAAGCAAAATGTATATTATGAGTTTCAATTGAGCGATGAACAACATCAAGGAGACGAGGATTTTTTTGAATTTCATCAATGACAATCCATTTTGGTTTTTGGGACGACCAAAGCTCTAGTAGAAACTCTGGATCCGATGCGAGCTCAAACTCACGGCGTTGGTCCAAAAGATCGATCCAAAGTGGGTTTTCTTTCTCAAAGAGCTGTTTGAGCAGGGTTGATTTGCCGGATCCTCGTGGTCCAAACAAGAAAAAGCTCTGTTTTTTCGATATTTTAGATAATCTATCTATCATGTGCGTAAATTGTCCTCCATTTTACGCATATATGCAATTAAAATCACCCTAAGTCTGTGATATATTCATTTTTAGCATATTAACCTAATTATCATTCATTTTACAAAATCTAGCGAACGCCCTAAAACCCATCTCACAAAACAAACACACACAGATGTTCGTGTGCAAACACAGGGAGTTCTCAATGAAAGCACTAGTAATTTCAATCGCATTATTGGCAGGTACAATCGCTCACGCAGATGGTTTTAAATGTATCACTGAATCTGGCTTGAACATTCAAGTCTACAACCACACACAAGCAGCTAGCGGAACTCGCAATGCAGCTATCATGGTTGTATCAGATGCTAACGTGGGCCGTGGCAACAAAACAATCGCAAGCTTTTCTGATGTTAAAAACACATTGTCTTCAAAATCTGCAACTTACATTGCTAACGTTGATCTCAGAGTTTCAGAGAGCAACCGCAAGGGTGAGCTGATCGGTGGAACAAAATTGGGATATCTTTCTGCACTAGTATTAGAAGTTAACTTCTCTTATGTAGCTCCTCTGGCTTATGGCGATAAAACTTCGGCTCTGTTGACTCTTGTAAAGCGTGATGGACAAAAACTAGTAGAAGACGTTGTTTGCACTCGCTACCTAAAAAACTAAATCACAGGTTTAGTCTTCTTAAATAAGAACATCATGGCTGCTTTTTGCGGCCATTTTTTTGTCTGCATTGAAATGATAAATATCCGACCCAAAGTCCAGCCAGACCTAGCCCAGACATCAGTCCAACCTAGACCAAAGCCCTGAAAATCCTCGTTCTTTCGTCTAGATTTCAAAACCAAAGTCTAGTTCGCACTAGACCCTGGTCTAGTTTTGCTAGACTCGACTCAAGACTTGCAGGACCTAGCCGAAAGGTAGGTCAGCAGAGTTGATCACGAGTTGAAACAAACTCAGAGCAAAAGATGGCGGAGTGACTGCCACATCTCGAGCGACGACGAGTGAGTAGAGATGAATGATGACCAGCGTGTTTTATTAACCCGAGCGCCTAGGATGTGCGCACCCGGCCTGTAGTACTCTGAGGTAGAGTCAATGGCCTCGTCGTGAAAGTGGATTTCACACAACTAACGGAGGTTCCCTATGGGAATGAGAATTTCAACGAACGTGGCTTCACTTAATGCACAAAGAACTTTGACTTCAAGTCAGAGTGCAATTGGAAAGAGCATGGCACAGCTCTCTTCAGGAAGCCGAATCACTAAAGCTGCCGATGATGCTGCGGGATTAGGAATCAGTGAATCCCTTAAATCACAAATCAGATCATTGAGCCAGGCCTCACGCAATGCGAACGATGGTATCTCGATGGTACAAGTCGCAGAGGGTGGATTGAATGAGGTTTCAAATATTTTAACTCGTATGAGAGAACTCGGTATCCAAGCAGCTTCTGACACTGTTGGTGATCAAGAGCGCGGTTACATCAATAAAGAGGTTGTGCAGATTAAAGATGAGTTGCAGCGAATTGCAAAAACCACTCGCTTTGGAACACAAAATCTTTTGGATGGATCGGGCGCTAAATTTGATATCCAAGTGGGTATCAACAACAAAGAATCAGAAGACAGAATCTCTTTTGACTCTAGCCAGTTGAATGCGACAGCTTCAAATTTGGATGTAGATTCAATGGACTTCTCATCTAAAGATGGTGCGCAATCAGCTCTTGAGGTTGTTGATAAAGCTCAAACTCAAGTGGCGGGCTTTCGCGCCAATCTTGGAGCTTTGCAAAACCGATTTATGTCTACAACTGAGAACTTAGGTGTTCAGCACGAGAACTTATCTGCAGCCAATGCACGTATCCGTGACACTGATATCGCTGCAGCATCTTCTGAAATGGCTCGTAACAACATTTTGTTGCAAGCATCAACAGCTGTTTTGTCACAAGCTAACCAAATCCCAAATCTGGCAATGAAAATGATCGGTTAATATAATTAATTGAATTGATTGGGCCACTTTCCGTGGTGGCCGGTCCTTACCTCCCCCAGGGCTTTTGTCCTGGGGGGACTCTAGGGCAGCATTTTTTTCATTGTTATTTTCTTCTTGAGTCTAGAAAACAGCCAGTCTCGTAAGGCCTGGCCCGAATTTTACCGTTAAGTCAGCATGGATATCAAAAGCGTTCTCAATCAGGTGATTCCGATCAAGCTGAGAGAGAAAGACCCAACTGCAAGAACCATCAAATCAGAGTCGACCACCGACCGTGATGCCAATGGACAGCAGGCTTTCGGGGATGAGAAAAAAAATCAAAAAGAGCCGATGACAGAGGAGCAACTTAAGCAAGCGATCGATCATCTGCGATCTTTGCCAGTGGTTAAAGACAATGGTCTTTATCTTGAGTTGGTTGAAGTCGATGGCAAAAGATTTGTTCTTTTGAAAGAGCCCACCGGAAAAATTATTCGTCGAATTCCTGAGCTAGAATTGTGGTCTTTGCAAGTCATGCAAGAAGACAAGCGTGGACAGCTACTGAATCGCTCGGCCTAGGGCTAAATCCCAGCCCAGAGTTACAGTATTAGGGGCGAAGGCCCAGTCAAAACTCGGTCATATCATAAGCCAAAATATCCAAAACAAGTCTAAGTCCTGTTCATTTTATTGACTCACAGTTTCTTGTCTCATGATGAGATACTTAATCCATGGGCGCTATACGAATTACAGGAATGGCTTCTGGTCTACCACCAAATATTGTGGATCAGATTATGGAGGGAGAAAAAATCCCTCTAAAACAAATGGAAGTCAGCAAAACAAAAGAAGACGACAAGATGAAACTTGTCTCTGACCTTGAGACGCGCCTTCAAGATGTCACAAAAAATTTAGCTGAGCTCGTCGGAACCAAAGGCTTTTCTGATTTAAAATTAAATAGCGGTGATCCAAGTATTATTGATGGAGTTGCAGATCCTACGATTGGGGTTACAGGAAATTGGTCGCTCGAAGTCATGCAATTAGCACAAAAGCCAGGCGCAGTGTCGAGCGGATTTCCTGACCGAGACAAATCGCAACTAGGAACAGGCTATCTTAAATTTCAAACTCCAGAGGGAGTTAAAGAAGTTTATATTAATGGAAAGACAAACACTTTAGATTCTGTTGCTAACAAAATTAATGCGGCTAACATTGGCGTCAGAGCTCAAGTTCTAAACGATAGAAAAGATCGTGAAAATCCATTCAAGCTTTTGGTGACAGGCCTTGCTACTGGCGAAGACAGCCAAGTTAATTTTCCAACAGTCTACATGCTAGACGGCGATCAGGACATGGCCTTCGAAGAGTCTCGGCCGGCGCAAAATGCGAAAGTAAAAATTGATGGTTTCGAAGTAGAAATCCCTGACAATACCTCTAAAGACTTGATCCCGGGTGTGACTCTCGATTTGAAGCAATCAGCACCCGGCCGACAAGTGCAAGTCAAAGTGAAAGAAAATCTTGAAGTCATCAGCGGAAAAATTAAAAACTTTGTTGATGCCTACAACAAAGTTTTTAGCTTTATTCAAGATCAGCACAAATTGGTAAAAGGACCTGACGGAAAAGAAAAACTGGGCCCGATGGGAGGCGATGGCTTATTGAGAACCATCGAGTCAGGTTTGCGACGAGTGATTCTTAACCCTCAACTGGGCACTGAATCTAATATCAGTCGTATCAATGAGCTGGGTATCGAATTTAATCGAAATGGAACATTAAATTTGAATGCCGATAAATTTAATTCGAAAGTCAGCCAAGATCCTAAAGATGTGGCTAAGTTTTTAAAGGGCGACGGGCTTGCCGTTGGATTTGTTCCTACCGTGAAGACACAAATTAAGAATGCACTCGATGGAGTTTATGGCCCTATTCCTATTAGAAAACGGGGATTACAAACCAAAATTGATTCGATCAATAAGCGGATCGAAAGCAAAGAGAGACAGCTTGAGAAAAAAGAAGATTCGCTCCGACAAAAATTTGCGACGTTAGAGACAACAATGTCAAAACTGAATCAACAAGGGACGGCTGTAGCGGGCATAGCGTCTTTAGGCCAGAGGCAGTGATAGAAAGCTAATAGTATTTTAGATTTGTGGTCTAGGAGACCTTAAGACTCTGATTGTACAACCGATAGGTAACTATCGATAACAGGTGAGAAGGCATGAGCAATCCATATCAGAAGTACAAAAATACATCGATCCAAAGCGCAAGCCGAGAAAAGCTTTTGCTTATGATGTATGAAGGCGCAATCAAATTCACGAAGCGAGCGATTAAAGCCGCCGAAGAAAAAAAGATTGCTGAGCGTTGCGAAAACATTGGTCGAGCTTTTGACGTAGTTATGGAGCTCAATAATACCCTTGATCATAAAATTGGTGGAGAAATTGCTAAGAATTTAGAGCAGCTCTACATGTTTATTACGGAACAATATACTAAGGCAAATCTTTCAGGCTCAGCAGAGCCGTTGAAAGCTAGTTTGAAAGTGCTTGAGACCCTCTATGATGGATGGAAACAGGCTGTCGAAAAAATTAAAAAAGAAGAAGCTGAAAAAGTTTAAACAACTTGAGTCCAGGAGGGACTATGCTGCGAATCATCACGCTTTTAAATCAAAAGAATCACTATCTTGAGAAGTTCTATTCTATGAATGAAGTTGAAATTCTCAATTTCTCTCAAGGAATTTTTGATAATCTCGAAACATTTTACAAAAACAGAGAAAGCATACTTGAAATGATCAAGTATCTTGATTCGGAGCTTGATCTCGTCCAGCGCAACACCGCTGACGCTGAAGCTCAAGCCATGAAAGCAGAAGACCGACGTCAGATGCAATCAGCGATGGCGATCAAAGATGAGTATGTAAATCGAATTTTGTCTCAGGACCTAGAGATCTTGTCATGCATTGAGAATGCAAAAACGATGATTATTCGAGAACTGCAAGAGGTTAGAAAAAACAAAAAAGCTATGGGTGGCTACAAGTCTAAGACATTTAATCGTCGTTTAGACGAAGAGGTCTAGTTTTTAATAAATTATAATTTTTGCCGTCATAAGTTTGACGACAAATAGATCAAGCCAGTCAATGAACTGGCTTTTTTTATTTTAAAATGAATTAGTCGTATTTGAGCCCTGAACTGCTATGGCATCTGTGTTGCTCTTTCGTAAAGAAGATCGAGCAAAGGAGCTGATTCACTATGCAGGACTTGAATCGAACAGAAAATCAATTTGAACCCCAGCCTGGGGCGGGCCGTATAAATGTAAATGTTAACAATCAGGTTGCTCAGCCCCCTTATATAGAAACTCCGAGGCGGCAAGGACGTGACACGGTTATTCCTTCCTTACTGACTAATGCAGATATTCTTATTAAGAATAAAGAGTCGGAGTTAGGATTTGCACTTATTTTAAAAGCTCTAACTATTGATTCGACACACGCACAGGCGATTAAAAAATTGGGTGGCCTTCAAATGGCCCAGCGCAAGTATTCACTCGCTGAAAAGTCTTTTGAGGTTCTACTTAAAAGTGACTACGGGTTTGATACTTTGGCGCGTCTCGCAGAGGTCTATTATCTGCAAGGAAAAGATTCTCAGGCTGCTGAAAGATATGAAGAAGCAATTTCTGTTTTGATGTCAGATGTTGAAAATACAAAACTGTTGTTTGATGTTTATAAAAATCTTGGAAATATCCAGTGCCGTCTAGGAGACTTTCAGGCGGCTGAAGAAAATTACTTCCGTGCTTTTTCGCTCAACTCAAGTTCTGATGTTCTTTTGGTCAACTTGGGAACTCTTGACTTTCAAAGAGGTGAGCTCAATTCATCGCTAGATAAATTTAGACAGGCACTTTCGTTGAACTCTAGAAATGATAAAGCTTGGGTCGGCCTAGCCATAGTGCATGACAAAATGGGTGATCTTGCGCTGGCTGTTGCAAATGTGGAAAACGCTGTTGAAATCTCCCCTGACAATCGAACGGCTGTTCATATTCTTTCTAATTGGGCTGTAAGAGATCGCCGGTATTCAGTCGCTATTGAGGCTTTGCAGGAGTATTTGTCTCTTGTTGAACAAGATGAAGAGATGTCTTTAGTACTTATTCATTTGTTTTGTCTGACCCAAGAGTATTTTTTAGCAAAAATTGAAATTGAGAGAGTTCTTTTATGGAACCCGATGAACGAAGAGGTCATTAAACTTTCGATGGAGCTGGCTGGCTGATGGCAGCAAGAACTTCGACCTATAATGGGTATCAGCTCTGCTCATCAAGAGATCCGCTCAAAGAGGCCGGTCTCTGGTGTGATCATTTAGAAAAGAATGAATCTTTTCTAGGGCGCAATTCTAATGCGACTCACTATTGGGTTTTGGGTTTGGGAGCAGGCTTCCACATAGAGGAGCTGGCCCGGCGCAAATCTCAAAGCGTGATTTCGGTGTTCGAGCCACGAGTTCAATGTCGAGCCGACTTTGCAGAAATTGGGACTTCGCTGAGTGGACAGGTGATTATTGAAGATATTGAAAGCACCCAAGATCTATTTAACTCACGCTCATTTCAAATTTTTGGTTCAAGCACGATGTCTGTTTATAGATTTGCCCCTAGCCTTCATCAGTTAGAAGGATGGGCCAGGTCTATTGAAGAGGCTTTACTTGGACGCTCGGCGGAAGGGTTTTTAAAAATTTCGCAAATGTTAGGTATGTCTATTGCCCAAAACTCTGACCGTTTGGAAAAAGTCGTGAGTGCAAATATTAAAGAGATCAATGCTCTTTTAGACGGAGCTCCCATGAACTCCGAAAAACAGCTTGTCTCTTTGCTGCGGGAGTTGGTGAGATGAAGATTCTTGCAATATCGCTTCTAAGACTTGGGGATATTTTTATGCATCAGCAAATCTTGCATGATATCCGCAAGACTTATCCTGAGGCCCAGATTGATTTAATTATAAATTCTCAATTTTCAGTAGCGATTCCTCTTTTAAGAGAAGTTACAAATGTGCATCTTTTTCCTCGAGAGACTCTTCAGCGTGAATTGGTAGAAGTTTCAGGTTCTTTTTTTAATAGCTACAGAACGTTGCAGACATGGGTTCGCAGTATCAATAATGAGAACTATGATTTGGTATTTGATTTCACTCATACTTTTATGAGCCATAAATTGGTTGAAATCATTGATGCCAATGAAAAAAGAACAAGTAAGACGTGCTACTTCAATGATGTATTTAGCGTTTCGAGCTCTCCGCGTTTTCATTACATTGAAGCATTGAGCTCGTCACTGGGCTTAAAGTCGAATGTTTCTGTGCAGAGAATTGATAAGCGAAAAAACAAAAAAATTTCGATTCAGCCTTTGACCAGTGATGCTAAAAAGAATTGGAATATCTCAAGCTTTCAACGTTTGGTGGAGATTCTACAATTAAAGCTACCTGAATATCAGATTCATATTCTAGGTGCCCCTTTCGAAGAAAAGATACTGAGAAATTTTTTTACAGAATCAACTAAAGTGAAGCTCGATATTTTGGGTCTTCAAGACCTTGAGTTTCATTTATGGGATACAAGCCTATTAATTTCTGGTGACACAGCCACTGTTCATTTAGCGGCACAAACTCGAACTCCTGTTGTAGGCCTCTATTTAGGCAGCGCGGATCCTTATAAAACTGCACCTTGGATCGATGGAGCTTTGGTATTTCATGGTTCAGAGGCGTGCTCGCCTTGCGCGCATTCTTCGGCTTGCACCCAGGCTACACATTTGTGCGCGGATAATTTAAGTGCAGAGAGCGTGTCAGATGCATTAGTACTTTTGCTGCAAAATGGTATTGCGGGATTGCAATTTGAGGCGAGTGGGTTTCCGTTTGCTATTTATCAGCAGACAAAAAACTTTGATGGCAGCCTTGTCCTTGAAAACTTAGCCTCTTTAGATGAGACCGTTCGAGTTGTTACGGGCAAGCTTGCTTGGAACGAGGCCTTCCAAATTCAGAATGGCACGACGGCGGCAATGATCGCGGATCAGTTCAAAGAACAGGCTCTAGAATTAGCTATTCATGTCAAAGAAGAAACTCAATTGATTCAAAATCAAGGACGTATTCTGTTAGACATGGAAGAATGGCTCAGAGAAGTTTCGCGAAGCCTTCTAAAAAACAATCAAAGCTTCGACGATCTTGAGTTAGATGCGCTTCCGTTTTCTGTGCAAGTAAATGAGTGGCTGCGAATTGCAGGAGATGAAGAGCCAGCGGCATTGTTGAGTGGGCTACGAAATGAGTTCAGTCAGAATAATATTTTTTCATTTTACAAAAAGGCCAGATGGACTTTGGCCCTGATTTCTCGATATTTGAGTGCGAAACAACAAATTTATGCAAATTTAAAATCTCAGTTGAAAGAGAGAGGATATAATTATGTCTCAGGACCTGGAAAATTATCTTAGCAATGCGCTAAAAAGATTGGAGTCAGCTTATGAGGAAATACTTAAAACTCAGGGCTATAACCAGGACACAGAGAAGCTTAAAATACTCTGTGAATTAACGCGGGAGCAGGTACAAAATGAAGATTCTAGTTCTACAGCTCGCTAGGCTTGGTGATATTTACATGAGCTGGCCCGCTATCCGGGCTTTGCGCAGAAGTCATCCTCAAGCAGAGATTCATATTTTGACTCGCCCTCGATTTGCTGGCGCTGTTGAGGGATTGACTTCAGTCAATCAAGTGCGTTTCTTGTCAACAAAACAGTTATTAGCTCCGCTCATTCAAAATCAGCCCAATGTCACTGCGGCGTTTCAAGAAGTCTCTAAAGTTGTTGATGAGCTTCAGTCAGAAAAATATGATTGGATTATCAACTTTTCGTTTTCGCCGGTGTCGAGCTATTTAGTTCATGCAATTTCTCATTCGACGACTAAGGTTTCTGGATACACCCGCTATGAAGACGGATTTTTGAAAATTCCAGATGATATCAGCGCTTACTTTTACGCTCAGGTGGGTGTTGATCGCCCCAATCGTTATCATATTTCAGAAATTTTTGCCACCATGGTAGAAACTGATCTTGTCGAAGAAGACTGGCGTGCTCCAGATCTCAAAAATGCTTGGACCATGCAAGTGCTTCCAAACACAATAACAATTCATGTCGGCGCTTCCGAAAAAAAGAAGGCGCTTTCAGACTCAAAATGGATTGCTATTTTAAGCCAGCTAAGAAAGCAATGTTCAAATCCGCTTATCCTGATTGGCGCCGAGCACGAGCGCTCAATTGGTGATAAAATTATGACAGCCGTTCCTGGTGGCAATGTTTTTAACCTTGTTGGTAGAACTAATTTGACGGAAGTGTTTCAGATTATTTCTCAATCGGCCTTGTTAATGGGTTGTGACAGCGCACCTATGCATATGGCAAGTCTAACCAAGACCGCGTGTCTTAATATGAGCTTTTCGTCGGTTAATTTTTGGGAGACAGGCCCAAGATCTCCTCAAAGTTATATAATCAAAGGAGATAGCGAAGACGATTTCGTTTCTGATAAAGTGGCCGCTATTGCCTATAAAATTTTGCACGGAGAAAAAGTAGATTTATCGGTAGTGACAGCGCAAAAAGGAAACCCAAGCTATCGAGCTTTTTCTAAAAAAGAGCAAGATGAGCAATGGAATTTGGTTCAAGCCATTTATCAAGGGGCTCCATTTCCAGAGATCGAAGGCTCATTATTTACAGATGGCATTAGTAAGCTATTTGAGATCAATCAACTGATGCTCGAACAAATGAAGTATATTGAAAAGGGCGGAGATCTTCAAAAAGTAGCTGGAATTATTGACCGTGGAGAAGAGATCATTGAGACCATTGCCAAATTGGTTCCATCTTTAGCTGCATTGGTGCGGTGGTATCAGACCGAAAAAATTCGTATTGGCCCGGGCCCGCAAGAACAGGTCCTAGCAAAAACAATTCATATTCATGATCTTTTAAGCCAGGTTTTAGATATTTACGGAAGCGGACAAGATACAATTGCGGAGGCAAGATGAATCGAACTACACTCAGTCGAAGTGACTTGAACAAAGACTTTTCAGGCGAAACCACACTGGGTGAGGTTTTTGGACAGATTGAAAAAAACTTGCAGGTTCGCGGCGAGATTGTTTGTCGCTTTTTAGTCAATGGACTGACTCTAACGGAAGAAGATGAAAAGAAATTTTCTCAATTCAAGTTGGGTGAAGTTGATTTCATTGAAGTTGAAAGCGAAACTCCAACAGCTCTTTTGACGGCGGTTTTGGCAAATTGGGTAGAAACATTACCTGGTATGATCAGAAAGTCTGACCAATTGGCTCAAGCGATTCGACTCAAGGGTGTTGAGAATCAAATGAAAGATTTCGTGGATTTAGTAGATTCTTGCCAATTTCTTGTCGAGAGTCTCATTTCGCTTCGAAGCCTTTGCAAGGATTTGCCTTTTGTGACAAGCCCTAAGTGGAAAGACAACGAGCTTGTGACCGCAAAGGCCATTGCTGAAGCGTTAAATGTTTTTGAGCGAAAAGATTTCGTTCTTTTGGCTGATATCATGGAGTATGATTTGGGACATTGTTTACAAAGCTGGCTCGACGCCCTTTTGGAGCTAAAACAAAATGTCCATGAAACGGCACCTCATACTTTGGGTCGCTAACCGGCCCCCACCAACTGCCGCCTCTTTTGAAGAGGCGCCCTTTGATCAATGTGAGATTATTGCAGTTCAGGACGCCGAACTCGCTCGGCAGTTCTTAAAAGCACATACTTGTTCTGTCGTCTGTGCCGAAAGTTCTTATGGACTGGATTTTTTTAAGTCAGTTCAAGATATGAATCCACCTCCAGTGCAAATTTTATTGCTAAACTCCGAAGATAATACTGTTTCTGATATTTTAAATTATAGTTCGATTTTTGAAATTGTAATTGATCAAAATGATTCCTTAGCCCTTTCTCGCAGTATGCGATCTGCCTTGGCTCAAGCTGATTTAAATTCGAATCAATTAAGCCTGAGGCGTGAAAGTCGAAGTCAAAATCGTGAGCTTGAGGCACTAAATATCAGTCTTGAAAAAATTGTCGAAGACCGCACGGCGCATATTCAGGTAGCTAAAACTGAAGAAGATCAAAAGCTTAATAAGGTCAGATCTTTGATTCGTTTTATCAAAGAGATTGGTTCTGTCTCTTTATTTGAAGATCTTTTGCAAGTATTGCGAAAAGAACTACGGCGGGAAATGCGTGGTCTAACTAAAATTGGTGATCCTATTTTAGTGCTTCAAATGCAGCCAGAGTCGTCTCTTCTTTATTCCTTTCAGGGTGGAAATTTTGTGAAGAGCACTTCTAGCTCCCTGCCTGATTTGTCATCAGATTTGACGTTGGATTCTAAGCCCATCAAAACTTTTTTAGCTAACCATTTCGGAAGACCTTTTGTTCGAACGACAGTAATTCCGCTAGAGATCAAATCAAGGCAAGTTTCTTCAGTTCAGCCGCTGGCTACAAAGGCAAAGGGCTTTATTTGCATTGAAAATGCAAACACGGCTCTAGACTCTCAAACTCTGGTCGATTTTTTTTCGGATTGTTTAAAGCCCTTCAGCATGGCTATCGATCGCATTCTTCTTGAAAATGAGCATGCCGAAACAGTTTATCGCTGGGAAAAAACTTTTGATTCCTTGCAATCACCGATCGCGATCATCGATATCGATCATGAAGTCCTTAGAGCAAATAGAGCTTATTCTGAAAGGCTTGCTAGAAAAAAATGCTTCGATAGTTTCGCAGCACGGACGAGTCCTTGTGAAGGTTGTCCTATCGAGTTGGCATTGCAAAGTGGTGCTCCTCAATCAGGGACAATTCAACGTGCAGGTCAAGTTTTTGAAGTTCAGTCGTATCCCATTAATCTTGAAAGCGGCCGTCCGACCAATGTGGTTAATCATTATGTCGACATCACTGAATCTCGTGGTCTTTACATTCGAATGCTTCAAGCTGAAAAAATGGGTGCCTTAGGGTTGCTTGCTGGCAACATCGCTCACGAGCTGAACAATCCGCTGACGGGACTTCGTTCATTGGCTCAGGTGCTTTTACACGAAGTTCCTGTTTCAGATCCTATGCATTCGGATCTTCAAGAAGTTGAGCGTGCGGCTGCAAGGTCGCAGAAGATAATCAAAAATCTAAGAGATTTTTCGAGCAAAGAAAAAATTGATAAAGAGATAATATCATTGGATGAAGTCATTGAGCGCACAATGCCCATGCTCAAGACAATTTTGCGATCGCACCGTTTGGAGCTTGAGCTCGAAACAAAACAATATTTAATTCAGGCGGAGTCGCAAATGCTTCAACAGGTGGTGTTTAATTTGATTAACAACGCATGCCAGGCCATGAAAAATGCTGGCATCTTGCGAATATCGACCTCATTTGATTCTAAAAAATCCAGTGTTGTACTTCGAGTTGTTGATACAGGGCCAGGTATACCAGTTGAGCTGCAGAAAAAAGTATTTGAAGCTTTCTATACAACAAAAGGCGAGGGCACTGGTACGGGATTGGGCTTAAGCTTGTCAAAAGAGATAATTGAGAGTCACAAAGGATCTATTGAACTGATCTCGTCGCTTGGAGTTGGTACGGAGTTTTGCGTCTCGATTCCTATTTATAAAGAAGAGGCTGCACGATGAATTTTTTGATTGTCGATGATGAGCCATTGGTTCGACGTTCGTTGCGTCGAGCTCTTGAAATGAAAGGCCACAAAGTTTCTGAAGCTTCAGATGGAACGTCAGGGCTTGAGATGTGGAAGCAACAAAAGCCAGACGTCGTATTTTTAGATGTGCTGATGCCCGGCCTTTCTGGACCACAGGTTCTTCAAGAGATTGGCACTGCTAGAGGCACATCTAAAGTCCTGCTTATTTCGGCCTACTCTGGGGATTATAATTTGGAGACTGCACAAAAGATGGGAGCAGACCTCTTTGTTGCGAAACCATTTGAAGATGTTTTCGCACTTGTTACAATAGCTGAAGAGCTAATTCAACGGCGGAGCTAAGTAGTGAGTGTTGTTGTAAAAAAAGTAAAACCATACCCAATCTCTTGCGAGCTTTTTAAGGCCGAGGGGCAACCAGGAATAGAATGTGACATCGTTAAGTTGACCGATATTGGGTTTTTAGTTCGGATCGCTCCTCAACATAAATTTAAAGTTTTCGATAAGTTGATTTGTCAGTTTATGATTCCGGTGGACTCTATTTTCATGGAAGAAAAAGTAAAAGTGATTAAAACATACCATGGAATGGAAACCGGAGCGACCCCTCAGCAGGTGGTTAAGGGTGTTGTCTCTGCTCCGCCAGTTGAAAAAGTTTCGACCATGGAACTTCATTTTTATGAACTCAAACCTTTTCACAAAGAGACCATTCAAAATTTTTTAACAAAAATTGGTCAAAAATAATGCGCATTATCGGCGGTAAATACAAGGGACACCAGTTGGTTCCTTTTCAAGCTGACCATATTAGGCCCACCACGGATCGAGTCAAAGAGTCGCAGTTCAATATCTTGATGGGCTATTTTGATGGAACTCGTGTTTTAGATTTATTTGCTGGAACCGGAAATCTTGGTTTAGAGGCGATCTCAAGAGGGGCCGGAGAAGTGCTTTTTGTAGAGAAGAGTAAACAGTCTATTCAGATTCTTGAAAAAAATATTCGCAAACTCAAAATCAGCGAGCCCTTTCAGATCATTCAAAAAGATGTTCTGGGTTTTTTGAAGTCTTATCAAGGTGAGCCCTTCGATGTGATTTTTGCAGATCCTCCCTTTACAGAGGTGATGGCTCACGACGTCATGCAGGCTATTTGTGAGAGTAAAGTGTTTGCTCCAACAACTGTGATGACAATTGAGTCAGCACGTAAAGAAAAAATTCTTGATCACTACACAAGCCTTGAAAGATATGATGTAAGAGAGTTCGGCGACAAAGTGTTAAGTTTTTTTCGCAAAACTGCGAACTGATTTGCTACCTGATCTTTCAAAAACCAGAAGGATTCAAATGAAAAAAGCAATTTATCCCGGCAGTTTTGATCCGATCACCACCGGTCATGTTGATATGATTCAACGGGCTTCAAAGCAATTTGATCAAGTCACTGTGCTTGTCACAGAATCTTTAGAAAAAAATTATCTTTTTTCAGCGCCTGAAAGAATGGAATTGATACAACAAAGCGTTATTGGCTTTGGCAATGTCACGGTTGCAACCTTTCAGGGACTCACAATTAATTATGTTAAAAGCGTTGGCGCACAAGTCATTTTGCGCGGACTTCGTGCGGTTGTTGATTTTGAATATGAAATGACTATGGCGAGTATGAATCGAAAATTGAATCCGGAGATCGAAACACTTTTACTGTTTTCGAGTCCAGAGGCTTATTTTATTTCTTCTCGTGCGGTTAAAGAAGTGGCCAAGTATGGAGGTGAACTTGAAGGCTTAGTTCCGCCTCATGTTGTTCAACCATTATTAAAAAAATTAAACGCCACGACGGCAAAGTAAGTTAAAGTAAAGATAAAGGAAATTTAAGATGCTCTCGCAAAAAGCTTTGCTGATGAAACCTTCTGCTACTTTAGCCATGGCCGCAAAAGCTCGTGAGTTGGCTGCCACCGGAAAAGACGTGGTTTCACTAACAGTCGGTGAGCCCGACTGGGGGACTTTTGCGGCAGCATCGAAGGCCGGTATCAAAGCGATCGAAGACGGTTTTACCAAATACACTGCGGTTCCTGGGATTCCAGATTTGCGTGAGGCCATCGCTAAGCAGTACACGGCTCAGCTGGGTTTGAATTATTCGGCCAAAGAAGTTTGCGTCGGAACAGGTGCCAAGTTTGTGATATTTGCCGCTCTGCAAATGCTCCTCAATCCGGGGGATGAAGTTTTGATTCCTGCACCGTATTGGGTGAGCTATCCTACCATGGCAGAGCTTGCGGGCGGAGTTCCTCGGTACGTTGCATGCGGAGCCGATGTTAATTTTAAGCTCACACCTGAGCTGGTGCACAAGTCGATCACACCTAAAACTAAAGTTTTAATTTTGTGCAGCCCAAGCAACCCAACAGGCTTGATGTACACCCAGCAAGAAATGAAAGCTTTAGCAGAAGCCTTGGCAGAGCACCCGAATGTCTTTATTATTTCTGATGATATTTATAACCGCCTTGTTTTTGATGGCAGCTTAGTGGCTCCTCATCTTTTGCAATTCGCTCCGCAATTGAAATCTCGTCTCTTGGCAGTGAACGGAGCTTCGAAGGCTTATTCAATGACGGGATGGAGAATCGGTTGGGGATTGGGGCCTGAGCTTTTGATTAATGCGATCTCTGATTATGCCAGTCAGTCGACATCTAATGTCAGCTCGATCACACAAAAGGCAGCTCTTGCGGCGATTCAAAATTGTGAGCCCGATGTTCAACAGGCCAATAAGGCTCTCATTCAAAAGAAGAATTGGCTTCTTGAAAAAATGAAGCCAATCAAAGGCTTCAAGGTCATTGAGCCTCAGGGGGCTTTTTATTTTTGGACTGATGTCACAGCGTTTTTCGGCAAGAAGGGTCTTAATAACTCAAAAGATGTGGCCGAGCGCTTATTGAGTGATTATTTAGTGGCCACTGTTCCGGGGATTGAGTTCGGCAGCGAAGGCTATTTGCGATTAAGTTTTGCGACGTCTCAAGTAGCTTTAGAGAAAGCGGTAGAGAGATTTCAAAAGTTTTCTACAGATCATCTGTCGTGAGTCTTTGAGATTTTCGTAATTGGTCTTGATGACCTAGCTATCGGAAAATTTTTCCGGGTCCTTGGTCCTGTTGCTGCCCGAACTTCCGTAAGCCAATCTAGGTCTCGTCCAGATTGTAGGCAAAAAAGTCACGTCTGGTTGAGAGACAAGGTCCGGCTTAGGTACACTGAAGCTGGAGGATCCTTCATGAGCTTTTGGGTTTTACTTCAAGTCTTAGTTAATTTGATCTTAGTGGCCGGAGTCGTCGGACTTTGGTTCAAGCTCAATCGTCCTGCCAAAGATGATCCTAGGCTCAGTCGTGGCTTGCAGCTTTTGCAAAGCAAGATTTCAGTCTTAGAAGACCTTAGCGATCGCACTGAAAATCAAGTGCAGCAACTCAGTCATCTCTTAGAGCAAAAAGCGCGCGATGTGCAAAGTCAGATTCATCAAGCCGATCGGCAAATACAAAATATCGATAACTCCATGAATCGCAGTCTTGAAGTAGCTAAAATATTTCAAGATAAAATTCCTCATCAAGAGATCATCGAGCGGCAAAATACTGTGAAGTATGTCAAAGCTGCACGCATGGCTCACCAAGGCGCCACTGTTGAAGAAATTTGCTTGGCTGTGGATTTGTCGCGGGGAGAAGTTGAGTTTATTGCTAAGGTCAATCGCGATCAGTTGCAGTTTTCAGAGCAAGATCTTCCCGAGTGGGCACAAACTTCAAATGCAGACAGTTCAGCGCAAACGCAAAATAATTCAGCAGCGTCTTTGACCTCGCCTTCGATTCAACCGATGGGAGCTGCATCGACAGTGGCAGCTCCAGTTCATGCGAAGGAAGTTCAAGATCAAGCTCTCTCGCAATTAGGAGAGCAATTTCGACGAGCATCAGCTCCACCTGTTGCTTCTTCGAATTTGGTTCAAGCAATGAACTTCATAGAAAAGACCCCGGCTGCATCTATTGTCCGACCACAACCGGCGACTTCATTGCCTCAGTCGGGCAACGCTTCGATGAATCAAGGGCGAGCTTTCAATACAGGCGAGGTTAAACGAGTGGTTTTTCCTAAAGTCGATTTGTCGAGAAACCTTGGGTGATAGATGGCATTCGCTGAACTCTCATTGGTGCGTGGTGCAAGAATCAAAGCCCGCGTTGTAGAGCTTCAAGCCGACAATGAGCTCTTGGTGTCCTATCAAGGTCATTTTTTGAGAGTTAAAAATCACTCAGATAGAAATTTTCATAAAGATGACGTTTTGAATCTTCAAGTGGTTGGCACGCAGCCTTTAGAGTTCAAGATTTTTGAGCGCAGTACTAGTCTTGACCGAGTCGTTTAGAAATCGATCATGATGCTTTGAGCATTGGCTGGCGCGATGGCTAATGTCGCTATAATCAACAATGGAATCTAGGTAAGTAGCCTACGTGTGACTAGAATTTCGTCACTTATAAGTTTAGGCTGAGTAGGTTGAGCAGGTTGAGTGACAATGTTCTAGTCACCCAAGTAAATTTGTTAATGCGATTAATTTTAACAAAATAATTCAAAATTTCATGATAAAAGTTCACCTTCAAGTGAAAGCATTGAGATTTTCGACTTATCGATTTTTCATCGAGATTTTCTTTGCGGTTTGTACTTAATTATTAATGTATTAATAAACGAAAACTTAAAAAGGATTTCATATGATGAAAAGTATTTTAGCAGTTATTTTACTGAGCGCCTCTTTTGCGGCCACAAATGTGTATGCCCAAGAAGTGTATTGGAAAAAGCAAAACGTTGACCTTCAAGTAACAGGTGCTGGAAGTGTTTCAAGCGTTAATACCGTTCTTAATCGCATTGTGATCACTCATAATTATTATGAGTGTGGTTATTATGAAGAACCTCAAGTTATTGAGAGAACTGGTACTTGCTATGAAGTAAAATGTAGCGGCGGAGCTGGGCGCAGCGAAGCTTGGGATGCATTCTATTCTGCACGGAAGGCTGAAAAGCCAAGTAAATTGGCTGCAGCGATCAAAGGCGTTGGTAAGGCTTCAGCAGAAGCTCTTGTGGCTGGGAATTATTTTTCTTCGAAGCCGAGATCTTGGGATTCTTTTAAATCTGAAATCACAGCTGCGGCTAATTCAGGCGCAATCACACAGCAAGTGAAGACAATGGTGCTGAGCACTTATCGCGCTGACAATATGGCAAATCTTGGCTATGCAGCTGGAAGTTGCACTTCAGTTCCATACAGCTGCCAAGAGGTTGTCATTGTTCAAGAGGGCTACTATGTTCCTCGCACTTGCGACGACTCCCGTGAAACAGTCATCGATACAAAAGTATTGAATGTGACGATGGATGTAAAAGGTGCTGTTTTGTTGCCTTCAGAGGTTGATAAAGTTTCTGTAACTCTTTCTGGGGCTATAAGTGAAATTAGCGTGAGCCAAGGTATCTATAATAACTACTCAGCTCATGTTGCAGAGGTGAATGGAAATTCAATTCTTTTAGAGATTGATGGTGCTGGTCGCAGACAAGTAAAAATGCCAGAAAATGCATTGCAATCTGTTTCATTGATTCCAGGTGGATCACATGTGACTTTGCAAGTCGGTGTAGCTCCATTTGCATTGCCTGTCGTGCCCACTGAAAAATCGATCGTAGAATATACAGTTAAAACTTGCGCTGTTGGATTTTTTGGATCTTGCGGAATCGGTTGGGACAAAACCGAAAGCTTTTATGGTGAATTGACACAGGCAACTTCGCTTTTTGATGCCCCTATCAAAATTGCAAAAGGTCGTAATGGTATTCGTATGGAAGTAGACGTGAAAATTTACAAGCAAAACAGCATTTACCATGATGCACGACCTGTTTCGCGAACAACTGAGAAAATTACAATCAAGTAATTAACTGATTAGAGACTTGAGTGAAAGCAACAGGTTTTTAATATTTAGTTTTAGGATCTGTTGTAGTTTCTATTTTGACAAGCGCCAGTGCTTCAGCGGCACTGGCGAATTTGATCTTGCCAGTGCCTACTTTGCACTCTCTTTGATAAACAAACTCATGTGATAACGAACGATATTCTCAATCTTTGTAGGAAGATTATTGAAAGTCCATGTCACATCTCCAAAGGCTCCAACCTTCGCGAAGATCTCATGTTCTTCCATCAAGTTTGTCGCAGAAGAAGTATTCATCGTTGGAATTTGAGAAGGAATGTACTGATTTGGACTGATAAAATTAAATCGGATTGAAATCACGCCCGGTGCTTTTGCTGAAAAAATCATTTTAAAGCCATTTCTGAAAAGCATAAAATCAACGGGAGTGTTCGCCACGCCATAAATACGCAGGCGTCCCAAGGCTGAAATTTTCATTTCATTGAAAGCCACAGAAGACTCAATAAATTGATTTTTCATTTGTTGCAGAAAATTTAGAGTTTCTTGCTGAAGAGCTCGTTCATTATCGATGCCGACAGAAAAATCAACGATGCCAGATTCTTCCATTTGTTCTTCGGCTTTGACTAAGTCGCGAATCCATTGAACACGATCACCATTCATATTTTCCATGAGATTCTCCCCCCAGAGCAGCTCATTTTAGTTTTTCGAGCCTGGGGGGTGATGTCAAGATGATTCCGAGCGGCAAAGGCTTGGCCCACTTTAATTACAGAACTTTTACTACAGAAGCAGTCCCAGAGCGTACTGAGGGCTGCTCGCGCCGGCTTGAGAATCCGAGGGCCAATAAGCTCCACCGTAAAAAGTCAGCGGCGTGTGGTAGAACAAAGTGATATCGAATTTAACCTCTGCACCGTAGTCCCAATATACTTTTGATTTTGAAGCCGCATCGTATGGAAAAGCCGATGTGTTGAGCAAATTCGCGTTGTAAATATAGCCTTCAGCTTGAATGCCATCTGCAACAAGCGCCGCGTGGATGCGCTTCAAAAACAAAGGAGTGATTGAGTTGCCGTGGTAAACATTAAGCAGAGGAAAACGATATTCGATATTGGCGTTCACAAGATTTTTAAACAAAAAAGTTCCGGTACTGTAGCCGCGCATCAAATACTGAGTGTTGATCGAATTAAAAAAGAGCGGATAAGACAATGTACTCTCGTAGCTGGGTAGGCTCACAGAATCCTCGATCCAGCGGCCTTGAATTTTGAACATCAGAGCATGGCGCCTTGGCAACCACTTTGAAAAATATTTTACCAGCGAAAATCGTACTTCATTGAAACCCTCATGCACAGAATCGCGCATATAAGAAGTGTCGATCAGTGAAAAGCCAACTCCCGTTTCAGGAGAAATCTGGGCTCCTGATTGCGTGAAATCAGAATACTGAAGTCCCACTGCTGGTCCCGTTTGGTTCAACTTTAGATTCGAGATCTCTCTTTCATTCATTGTCCATCCGAGCAATGCAGACCAATCAGGTGAGAGGGAGTTGATCTCCCAGCTTGCTAAAACTTTTTGTGTTTGAAGGCGCAGCTCGTAACTTGTGAGAGCCAAATAAGTTCGATAGTCGTAAGCCCCTACAGATATCAGAGCCGGTGTTGTTGCGTTGGTGTAAAGAATATTATAAAGGCCGCGTTTAGCCCAAGAATCATAGGCTAGCGTCGCAGAGTAGCTGTGGAGGCCCACGGGGTCAGCTTGCGAAGTGCTGCCAGAAACAAAAGCTCCATCAGAGCCAATTATAAAACTTGGGATCCAATATCTCGGCCACAAGTGAGATGAGGGCGAGTAATCCTCAACGACAAAATTTTCTTTTGCAGTTTCAACAGCATCTATTGCTGACGGGATTTTTGTTGCTGGATAGCGGTCTGCGTACAATGGAGTCACCGTGGGCAGTGTTTTTTGACTGATGCGGATCATTTCAGCTTTGCTTAAAATTCTAAGCTCTTGGCCATTGGAGGTGAGCTCGGTGCTGTAGAGATCGCCCATTTTTGAGTCGAAAGCGCTCGGGCCCACAGCAGTAAGACTGTGAGTGAGCGGCCGTGC
>CANCBY010000012.1 GCA_947374445.1 Pseudobdellovibrionaceae bacterium | reverse complement strand
GTATCACGATCACTGCGGCTGCGACTTCTCTCGCGTGGAAAGACTACAGAATAAATATCATCGATACTCCGGGGCATGTCGACTTCACTATTGAAGTCGAGCGTTCGCTTCGAGTTTTGGATGGTGCTATAGCTGTTTTCGATGGCGTTAGTGGCGTTGAGCCTCAGAGCGAAACTGTTTGGCGCCAAGCCGACAAGCACAAAGTGCCGCGAATTTGTTTTATCAATAAAATGGACCGCGTGGGCGCAGACTTCGTCATGAGCGTTCAATCAATCAAAGAAAAGCTAGGTGCAAATCCAATCCCTATCCAAGTTCCGATTGGCCTAGAAGACTCATTTGTTGGTGTTGTCGATCTTCTCGAAAAAAAGGCCTACGTTTGGGGTGCATCAAATTTGGGTGAAAAATTTGAGGTCACAGATATCCCGGCAGATATGCTTGCGGATATCGAAAAAGTCAGAGCCGAGACCATTGAAAAAATTGTCGAGTTCGATGATGCCTTAATGGATAAGTACTTGGGCGGAGAAGAGATCTCATCTGCCGAACTAAAGAAGGCACTACGTAAGGGGACCCTAGCAATGAAGGGTTTTCCTGTTCTCTGTGGCGCGGCTTTTAAAAATAAGGGCGTTCAGCCATTGCTAGATGCTGCTGTTGATTATTTGCCGAGTCCTTTGGATGTTCCACCTATCGTGGGACACGATCCCGAAAATTTTGAAAAAGAAATTATTTGTAAAACTGATTTTGATGAGCTCGCAGTCGCGTTGGCATTTAAAATTGCGAGTGATCCTTTTGCAGGAACGCTAGCATTTATTCGTGTGTATTCTGGAACCATTAAAGTGGGTGATCAGATGCTCAACCCCCGCACACAAAAAAAAGAACGTATTCAAAAGTTAGTTAAAATGCATGCAAACAGTCGGTCTGAAGTTTCTTGCTTAACGGCAGGTGATTTAGGGGCCGTTATCGGATTAAAATTTACAGGCACGGGCGATACTCTTTGCGATCCTAAAAAAGCAGTTGTGCTAGAGAGCATTGTTTCTCCTGAGCCTGTTATTTCTGTTGCTGTTGAAGCCAAGTCTTCGGCTGATCAAGAGAAGATGATGATTGGTATCGACAAGCTCATCAAAGAAGATCCATCAGCCAGAGTCAGGATGGATGCTGAAACTGGACAAACTTTGCTTTCAGGGATGGGTGAGCTTCATCTTGAAATTTTAATTGATCGTCTGTTGCGAGAACACAAGGTTCAGGCCAATGTGGGTAAACCGCAGGTTTCCTACCGTGAAGCTATTATAAATAAAGCTCAAGCTAACTACACCTTCGACAGAATGATTGCAGGGGACTTGCAGGTTGTGACTGTTGCTGTTGAGGTTGAGCCGGGTGCCCGCGGTTCTGGCTTTCAGCTTGTTAATGCTGTGGCGGCTCTCAAAATGCCAGGGCTCTCGCAAGATTTGATTAAGGCTGCTGAGGCTGGCCTTAGAGAGTCTGCAGATATTGGCCCCTTGGCGGGATACTCACTGATTGATATTAAAGTTAAGCTGGCATCGATTTCATTTCCTCCAGACCGAATCCCAACAGAGGCAGGCGTTAAGGCGGCCGTATCCCTTTGTCTGCGTGAGGCTGTGCAAAAGGCGCAAGTTCAATTGCTTGAGCCTATTTTTAAGCTAGAGATCAGCTCGCCAGACAACTTTGTTGGCAATGTCGTGGGTGATCTCAATTCTCGTCGCGGCAAAGTTCATTCTATGAATGTAAAGCCAGGTGGGGGGCAAATAATATCTGCCGAAGCTCCTTTGGGCACATTGTTTGGGTATGCGACGGATCTCAGGTCCATTTCTCAGGGCCGAGCCTCATTTAGCATGGAGTTTTTAGAGTACTCACCAGTTTCTAGCCGGGTTAAAGATGAAATTCTGACTCGCTTGGGTCGTTTTTAATTAGAATTCAACTATTTCAAAATAAATTTTAATTATTTTGACTTTCGACTTCACACTGTTGCATATTCGCAAAACTTGAAACGTCGAACTGAGTTTCCTCGTCCTAAAAATTGAGCGTCAGATCAAATATATACGATTTGAAAGCAATTTTCTGGGCTGATAGGGACTCTTTTCGCCATTTGCAGGCTGGGAACTTTCTAGTGAAATTGAGTACTTAGAAAGATGGCAGTCAAGGTAGGAAAAGATGCAGAGTCAAAAAATTAGAATTCGATTGAAGGCATTCGATCACAAACTTCTCGATCAATCGACAAAAGAAATTGTTGAAACGGCTCGTAGAACTGGTGCACGTGTTGCGGGGCCAATTCCCTTGCCAACTCGTATCAACAGATATACGGTCCTTCGCTCGCCCCATGTGGACAAAAAATCCCGCGAGCAGTTCGAGATTAGAACTCATAAGCGTATGTTGGATATTTTGGAACCCACACAGCAGACTGTCGATCAGCTCATGAAACTCGACCTCTCTGCTGGGGTTGATGTTGAAATTAAACTGTCAGCGATCTGATAGGGAGTAAGTCGTGAGCGAAAATATGGAAACTGCAGAAACTACTGCAGCACAAAATGAAAAATCCAGCAATGGATTGAAATTAAACGGCCTCTTTGCATTCAAAGAGGGGATGTCTACAATTTACAACGACAAGGGCGAAGCTGTTCCAGTAACAGTTCTTCGTTTTGAGCCTTGGGTTGTATCTCAAATCAAAACAACTGAAAAAGATGGTTACTCTGCGCTGCAGTTGGCTTGTATGCCAAAAAAAGCAAAGAACTCAAAATCATCTGAGATTGGTCACCTTAAAGGTGCGGGGTTTGAAACTGGCGCTCAATACATTCGTGAGTTCCGTCAAGATATTCCAGCTGGTGCACAATTGGGCGCTCTTGTTTCAATCGAAAGCTTGAACAAGGGTGATGTAGTTAAGTTGACTGGGGTTTCAAAGGGACACGGATTCACAGGTGTGATGAAGCGCTGGAACTTTGCAGGGGGCCCGGCATCTCATGGATCAAAATTCCATAGACGTCCTGGTTCTTCAGGAAACAGAACTTGGCCCGGTCGAGTTATGCCGGGTAAAAAGTTTCCTGGTCACTATGGCGATGAAACAATTACTGTTAAAAGCGTTCAAATTGTTGACGTATTGCCAAGCGAAGGGGTTCTTTTTGTTAAAGGGCCTGTTCCAGGAGCACGCAACTCTTTGGTGAAAATGGTGAGAGAGTAGTATGGCAACAAATATTTTAAATTGGAAAAAAGAAAAAGTCGGCACGATCACTCTTGAAAAAGAGGTTTTCGAGGTTGATGTTAAAAAAGATGTTCTTCAGTCCGTCGTGCATTGGCAGTTGGCGTCTCGTCGTCAAGGGACTGCGATGGTTAAGACTCGTGCTATGGTAAGTGGTGGCGGTAAAAAGCCATTCAAACAAAAAGGCACTGGTAATGCTCGTCAAGGTTCAACTAGATCTCCTTTGATGCCAGGCGGAGCAAAGCTTTTTGGGCCAACACCAAGAAGTTATGAATACGCTTTGCCTAAGAAAGTGCGTCGTTTGGCTCTTAAGATGGCTCTGTCGCATCTTAATAAAGAAGGCCGCTTGTTTATCGTTGATAGCATGCAATCTGAAGGCAAAACTGCTGAGCTTGCAAAACGTCTAAAGGGTTTTGGTCTTTCTAAAGCTATTTTGGTTGATGCAGGTGTGGACGCAAAATTTAAGCAAGCTTCGAGCAACTTAGACAAATACAAATATCAGCCTGTTGAGGGGATTAACGTATTTGATCTTTTGAAATACGATGCTGCAGTTTTGACTAAAGAGTCTGTAGCTAAAATCATTGAAAGATGTCAGGCGGAGTAGGTCATGAAACAAGTAATTAAAAAACCGCTGATCACAGAAAAAAATACTTATCATAACGCTTCAGGAGTTTATGTTTTTGAAGTTGATATGACTGCAAGTAAGCCTGAGATCAAAACGGCTGTAGAAAAAAACTTTAAAGTAAAAGTTAACAGCATCAGAACAAGTGTTGGCCGTGGTCGTGCAAAGATGACTAAATTCGGTCCAGGAAAAGTTGGCCATTGGAAAAAGGCTTACGTGAAACTTGTTGAGGGTGAAAAAATCGCCTTGTTCGAGGGAGTGTAGTAAATGGGAATAAAACAGTTTAGCGCTCGCTCTCATGCAAGCCGTGGAATGATCGGGTTCGACTTCAAAGAGTTGACAAAGCGCACTCCAGAAAAATCATTAACAGAATCTCTGCCTCGCGCGTCTGCTCGTAACAATACGGGTATGATAACAATGAGACATATCGGTGGTGGTCATAAGCGCCGATACCGTTTGATCGATTTTAAGCGAACAAAAGTTGATGTGCCTGCAAAAGTTTTGGCTATTGAATATGATCCAAACAGAACTTGCCGAATTGCACTAATAGGATATATCGATGGCGAAAAAGCATACATAATCGCTCCTATCGGCCTAGGTGTTGGTGATGCTGTAATTTCTTCTGAAAAAGCAGATATCAAGCCAGGCAATTCATTGCCGCTTGGATTTATTCCGGTTGGAACAACTATTCATAATGTTGAGCTTCGTCCCGGAAAGGGCGCACAAGTTGCTCGCGGAGCAGGTGTTGCTGCTGTGTTGGTTTCGAAAGACGGCCAATATTGTCAGGTTAAACTACCTTCTGGCGAAGTTAAAAAGGTATTGTCTGTTTGCCGTGCTTCAATCGGCCAAGTTGGAAATACTGATAATGAAAATATTAAACTTGGTAAGGCTGGAAGATCTCGCTGGAGAGGTATTCGTCCTGGAGTTCGTGGTATGGCCATGAATCCTGTTGACCATCCTCTCGGTGGCGGTGAAGGGGTTGGTAAGGGTCATCACCCTGTAACTCCTTGGGGACAGCCTTGTAAGGGATTTAAAACTCGCCATAATAAGCGAACAGATTCTTCCATCGTGAAGAGACGTAAGTAGTAGGAGACAGCTATGGCACGTTCGGTAAAAAAGGGTCCGTACCTCGATAATCATCTGATGAAGAAGATCGATCACGCGATTCAAAAAAATGATAAAAAAGTTATTAAGACATGGTCTAGAAGATCAACTATTCTTCCTGAGACTGTTGGACTGACTTTTGCTGTTCACAATGGCAGAAAATTTGTCCCTGTTTATGTAACAGAAAATATGATTGGCCATAAACTAGGTGAGTTTGCTCCTACGCGAACTTTCCAAGGGCATGCTGAAAAGAAAGCTGCTCCGGCGGCTTCTCCAGCGGCAAAGAAATAAGGCGGGTTGGTAATGGAAGTTAAAGCAAGCTTAAATTATGCTAGAGTTGCGGCGCAAAAAGCCAGATTGGTTGCGGACATGGTTCGTGGTCAAAATGTTGGTGTTGCGATTAAAACTCTAACTTTTATGAATAAGAAGACTGCAGTTTTGTTGAAAAAACTTATCGAGTCAGCTGTTGCAAATGCTGATCAAAAGAAAAGCATCGATCTTGATAAGCTTTACGTAAAAACTGTGACTGTAGATCAAGGGCCATCTTTGAAAAGATTTCGTCCACGCGCGCAAGGTCGTGCTAGCGGAGTTAAGAAAAAGATGAGTCATATTAACGTAGTTTTGGATGAGAGGTAATTTGTGGGACAAAAGGTAAATCCAGTTGGTCTCCGCTTAGGCGTTATTCGTACTTGGGACTCTCGATGGTACGCAAAAGGACAGCAATACTTTGATAATCTTCATGAGGACATCAAGCTTAGAAAATATCTAAAAGATAAGCTTAAGCATGCTGGCGTTGCAAAAATTGAAATGGAGCGAGCTGCAAAAAAAATCAAAGTCATCATTTCGACTGCTCGTCCTGGTGTTGTTATCGGCAAAAAAGGAACTGGTATCGACCAGCTTAAAGCTGATGTTCAAAAACTGACTCCAAACGAAGTATTCTTGAGCATTCAAGAGGTTCGTAAGCCAGACATTGATGCTCAGCTAGTTGCTGAGAGTATTGCTATGCAACTTGAAAAACGTATCTCTTGGCGTCGTGCTATGAAAAAAGCTATGGCTGCCGCAATCAAAGGCGGAGTTAGAGGTATCAAAATTAAAGTTTCTGGTCGTTTAGATGGTGCAGAGATTGCTCGCACTGAATGGTACAATGAGAAGAGCGTTCCTCTTCATACATTGAGAGCTGATATCGATTATGGAACTGCTGAAGCTTTAACGGCTTACGGTATTATTGGTTTGAAAGTTTGGATTTATAAGGGCGACATTTTGTCAGCTCGTGAAGTAGCGGAGGCCGGTCGTGTTAAGTCCTAAAAGAGTAAAACATAGAAAACAATTCATCGGACGCTCTCGCGGTTTGGCTTATAGAGGCAGTACTTTAGATTTCGGAGATTTCGGTCTTCAAGCTATGGAAGAGTGCCGAATGACTGCTCGTCAATTAGAGGCGGGTCGTATTGCTATTTCTAGAAGTATCAAGCGTGGTGGCAAAATTTGGTGCCGAGTTTATCCAGATAGACCTGTAACAAAAAAGGCTGCAGAGACAAGGATGGGGTCTGGAAAAGGAAATCCTGAGTACTGGGTTTCTAAAGTTTTGCCAGGTAAAATTCTTTTCGAAATGAATGGTGTTACAAAAGAGCAAGCTCAAGAAGCATTTTTGAGAGCAGCACATAAGCTTCCATTCAAAACTCGTTTTTTGGTGAGAGAGTAGTTTATGAAATTCAATGAAATAAAAGATTTGTCTGCTGTAGAGCTCAAAAAGAAGAAAGCATTGCTTGGCGAGCAGCTATTTACGGCAAAAATTAAAAACCAACTTGGTCAACTCGGCAATCCTCTTGAGATCAGAAAGATTCGTAAAGATCTTGCTCGTGTTCATACCGCGTTAGTTAAAAAGATTGTTCGATAAAGAAACTGAGGACGTATGGCAAAAAAAGAAGTTGCAAAAAAAATAATCTCAGAACCTCGCGGTCGTAGGATCGAAGTTACTGGTGAAGTCGTTAGCAATAAAATGGACAAAACCATTTCTGTTTTAATTTACAGACTTGTTAAACATGGCAAGTATGGAAAATATCTTAGAAGAACTTCGGTTTTTAAAGCTCATGACGAAAAAAACACTGCAAAAATTGGCGATCTAGTGAAAATTCACGAGACTCGTCCTTTGAGCAAAACTAAACGATGGGCTTTGAGCGAAGTCGTTGAAGCTGCGAAAAACTAGGGGTTGTTATGATTCAAATGCAAACAAAGCTTAATGTGGCTGACAACTCTGGTGCAAAAGAAGTATTTTGCATTAAAGTTCTTGGTGGTTCTAAACGACGCGTGGCTTCGATTGGTGACATCATTGTTGTTTCAATCAGAGAAGCATTGCCAAATTCAAAAGTAAAAAAAGGCGACGTAGCAAAGGCGGTTGTAGTACGAACTGTACAAAAACTGCGCAGAGCTGATGGAAGTTATATCAGATTTGATGATAACTCAGCGGTCTTGATCAACGCTGCAAAAGAGCCAATTGGAACTCGTATTTTCGGTCCAGTAGCAAGAGAGCTAAGAGCTAAACAATTTGTGAAAATTGTCTCTTTGGCTCCAGAAGTGTTGTAGGAGTTTTTATGAATAGATTGCAGGCCAAATACAAAGAAGAAATTCAAAAAGCGTTGATGAAACAGCTTGGTGCAGCAAACATCATGGATGTACCAAAGCTTGAAAAAATCACTTTGAGCGTATGTCTTAGTGAAGCAGTTCAGAACCCAAAAGTTCTAAATACTGTGGTTGATGAAATCACAGCAATTACTGGTCAAAAAGCCGTAATTACTAAAGCTAAAAAAGCGATTTCTAACTTTAAGCTTCGCGCCGGAATTCCAATTGGTGTTCGCGTAACGCTAAGAAGAGATAGAATGTGGGCGTTTTTGGATCGTATGACTACGCTTGCTCTTCCGCGAGTACGTGACTTTCGCGGATTGCCAAGTAAGGGGTTCGACGGTCGTGGAAACTATAATATGGGTTTAAAGGAACAAATTGTGTTTCCTGAGATAAACTATGATCGTGTTGATAAAGTTCGTGGAATGAATATTACAATCTGTACAAGTGCAAAAAGTGACGCCGAAGGTAAGGCGCTTCTTGAAGCTCTTGGAATGCCATTCAGAAAATAGATTTGAGGTGTTGATTGGCTCGTAAGTCTTCGATTGAAAAAAACAATAAACGTAAGAAACTTTCTAAGAAATTTGGAAAGCTTCGTAAAGAATTGCGCGAAACAGCGGTAAACATGAAGTTGTCTGATGACGATAGATTGGCTGCTCGAAAAAAACTGCAAGATTTGCCACGTGATACATCTCCAAACCGTGTTATTACTCGGTGTGAGCTAACGGGCAGACCTCGCGGAAATTATCGTAAATTCGGGCTATCTAGGATGGCGTTTAGACAACTTGCTTTGGATGGAAAACTCCCTGGCGTAACTAAGGCCAGCTGGTAAGGAGATTTTATAAATGGATACAGTTTCAGAGTTTTTAACAAGAATCAGAAATGCGGGAGTATCTCGACACGAGAAGGTTGATGTGCCTGCTTCAAAGCTGAGAGTTGGATTGGCTGAGATTCTTGCAAATCAAGGTCTGATCAGAAGCTTCAAAGTTGCTAAAGATAGTAAGCAAGGCATAATGCGTGTTTACCTTAAGTACTCGGATGATGGCAGTCATGTGATTTCTGCGATCAACACGGTAAGCAGACCTGGTCGACGAGTTTATGTAAAATCAAATGAAATTCCTCAAGTTCGTTCTGGTTTGGGGATGACTATAGTTAGTACCAGTCAAGGTTTGATGAGTGGAAGAGAAGCTCAGAAAAAAAATCTTGGTGGCGAACTTCTTTGCAAGATTTGGTAGGTGAAAGATGTCTCGAATTGGAAAATCACCAGTATATTTTGATGATAAAGTTCAGGTTAGCGTCACTCCTCTTAATGAAGTTGTAGTTAAGGGAGCAAAAACTGCTTTGACTATAAAAATGAAGCCATCAGTTTCAGCTAAACTTGATGGTAAAAAAGTGATGCTCTTAACAAATAATGAATCTAAAGAGGCTAGGTCTCTTCATGGGTTGTATAGAGCTCTTGTACAAAATGCTGTTATTGGAGTTTCTAAAGGTTTTACGAAATCTCTTGAGCTTCACGGTGTTGGATACAGAGCCAATGTGGCGGGTAAAAAGCTAGAGCTTTCTCTAGGGTTTAGCCATCCTATCGTATTTGAAATTCCTGAAGGAATTGAGATTAAGGTAGATAAACAAACAAATATCGCAATTACAGGACCAAACAGAGAGCTTGTTGGTCAGGTTGCTGCAAAAGTAAGAAGCTTTAGACCACCAGAGCCGTATTTGGGTAAGGGTGTTAGATATACAGGCGAGCATATCAGACGTAAAGCTGGTAAGTCTGCTGGAAAATAACTTGAGGTAAATATGAAAGTGAAAATTCGGAAGCATACGAGTGAACGACAAGCAGCTCGTCTAGTTAAAAAAATTCGAATCCGTAAAACTGTTAAGGGCACTGAAGAGCGCCCTAGATTGTGTGTTTTTCGAAGCGGCAAACATATGTATGCTCACGTTATCAACGATGTTACTGGCAATACTTTAGTAACAGTTTCTTCTTTGAAACTAAAAGATGATAAGAGTGGCAAAGACATTGCTAAGGCTGTGGGCGCTGAAGTTGCGAAAGCAGCTCTTGTTAAAAACATTAAAAACGTAGTTTTTGATCGAAATGGTTACATTTACCACGGACGAGTTAAGTCCCTAGCAGACGGCGCACGTGAAGCCGGACTTAATTTCTAAGGAGCAATGAGTGGAAAAACAAACGACTGAGTTTGAAGAGAGAGTTGTTGCAATTAACCGTGTGACAAAAGTTGTAAAAGGCGGACGCAGGTTTTCTTTTGCTGCTCTTGTAGTTGTTGGGAATAAAACTGGTGAAGTTGGTTTCGGAACTGGTAAAGCCGGTGAAGTACCTGAAGCTATTGGTAAGGCGAGTAGAGCTGCAAAAAAAGGTTCAAAAGTAATGAATCTTAAAGAAGGCACAATTCCTCATGAAGTTATCGGAAAATTTGGGGCTGCCAAAGTTATCATGAAGCCTGCTGCACCTGGAACAGGTGTTATTGCTGGTGGAGCCGTTCGGGCTGTTCTCGAGTCTGTAGGTGTTAAAGATATTCTTACAAAATGCGTTGGTACTAGAAATCCTCATAACGCAGTTCGTGCGACTTTGGATGGTTTGAACCAACTTAAAAACTTTGTTTCAAAAAATTAAGGAATTTTATGGCTAAGACATTTAAAGTGACATTAAAGAAAAGTCTAATTGGCACGACTCAATCACAGCGAAGAACAATGGCAGCTATTGGTCTTGCAAAAATTCGCAGTTCTGTAGTTATGTCGGATAATGAAGCAAATCGTGGTCAAATTATGAAAGTTCAACATTTAGTGGATGTTGAAGTACAGAGGTAGAAAATGAGTCTTTTGTCGTCGTTAGCTCCAGCACCAGGTTCGAAGCACTATCAAAAACGTTTAGGCCGCGGCCGGGGGTCTGGCCTTGGTCAAACTTCGGGTAAAGGTCACAAAGGTCAGTTGGCGCGATCTGGAGGAAAAGTTCGTCGTGGATTTGAGGGCGGTCAAAGCCCTTTAGTAAGACGACTTCCTAAATTTGGATTTAGCAATGTCAAGTTTGAAACTAAGTATTCAGTTTTGAATCTTGGAGATCTTGAGCATATGTCTGGCATTATTACTCCTGAGAGCCTTAAGGCTTCAGGTGTTATTAAAAATGGCCCCCTTAAAATATTAGCATTTGGAAAGCTCACTAAAGCTCTTACAGTTAAGGCTCACAAATTCAGTGCCAAAGCAAAAAGTGCAATTGAATCAGCAGGTGGTAAAGCTGAGGTTATTGTCTAGTGGCAAACGGCGGCGATTCATCAAAGCATTCGGATTTGGTAAAGAGGGTTTTATTTACTCTCGGTATTCTGGCTGTTTATAGAGTTGGGGTTCATGTTCCTACTCCTGGCGTTGATAGCAGCGCCGTTATGGCTTTTTTTCAGGCGCAGAGTGCTGGAATCTTTGGTTTATTTAATACTTTTACCGGCGGAGCTCTTTCGCAATTTAGTGTTTTTGCCTTAGGCATCATGCCTTATATTTCTGCTTCAATTATTTTTCAGTTGCTTACTTCTGCTGTTCCATTTTTGGAGGCTTTGAAAAAAGAAGGCGAGCATGGGCGTAGAAAAATAAATCAATACACTAGATATTCAACTGTGGTTCTCGCTGTAATTCAGGGATACGGAATTAGCACTTGGCTAATGAATTCAACATCTCCAGATGGTAAGTCGTTGGTAATTTCACCTGTAGTGGCCTTTATACCTTTTCAAGTAATGACCGTGATTACTCTTTGTGCTGGGACATGCTTTATTATGTGGCTTGGTGAACAAATTACTGAAAGAGGCATAGGAAATGGCTCTAGCTTAATTATTTTTACGGGTATCGCAGCTTCAATTCCAAGTGGGGCATCTAAGCTTTTTACATTATTGAAAAATAATGAAATGAGTTCTGCTGTTGCGTTGCTACTCATTATTATGATGGTTGCAATTATTGCAGCGGTTATTTTTATGGAGGTCGGGCAAAGAAGAATTTCTATCCAGTATTCTCAAAAGGGTTCCGGCATGCAAGCGATGGCTACGCCTTCTAGTCACTTGCCAATTAAAATTAATTTTTCTGGTGTAATACCTCCAATTTTTGCAAGTTCTTTACTTATGTTTCCTGCTACTATGGCCCAGTTTGTTCACTCGCCATGGCTGAAGTCTCTGCAAGAGTCTTTGAGCCCAAGCGGAACAATTTACAATGTTCTTTTTGTTTCTCTGATTGTTTTCTTTTGCTTTTTCTATACAGAGATTGTTTTCAATCCTGTTGAAGTTGCTGAAAACTTAAAAAAATACGGCGGCTTCATACCGAATGTTCGAGCGGGAAAAAACACTTCTGATTACATTCAAAAAGTTTTAGACAGAGTGAATGTTGGCGGAGCTATCTATTTAAGTGTTGTTTGTATTTTGCCTGGAATTTTAATCAGTATGGCAAATGTTCCGTTCTATTTCGGTGGAACTAGCCTGTTGATATTAGTTGGTGTTGCATTAGACACAACTCAACAGATTCAATCTTATATGATCAATCAAAAGTATGATGGCTTTTTAAAAGGTGCGAAAATTCGTAGCCGGAGGGTTCAATATTGAACATCGTCCTCTTTGGCGCTCCGGGTGCTGGTAAGGGAACTCAATCTAGCTTGCTTGTTGAAAAAGCTGGAATGTTTCAAATTAGCACTGGTGATTTGTTTCGTACTGCAATTAAGAACAAAACTGCGCTTGGGATTGAAGCTCAAAAATTTATGGATAAAGGGGCTCTTGTCCCAGATTCCATAGTTATTGATATGGTTGATGAGGTTTTGAGTAATATAGGTAATAAAAATTTTATCCTCGATGGTTTTCCTAGAACCGTGGCGCAGGCAGAAGCCTTAGGGAAGATGCTAAGTTTGCGTAATATGGAAATAGGAAAAGCTATCTTCTTAGAAGTGCCTCGAGAGGAGTTACTTGTAAGATTGACAGGACGTAGGGTTTGTAAATCATGTGGGGCTGTCTATCACATCCAAAGTAAGCCCACAAATGTCGATGCTGTATGCGATCTTTGTGGCAGTGAAGTTGTTCAAAGGAACGATGACAAAAAGGATGTAATAGCTACAAGGTTGAAGACATACGAAGACAATACGCTTCCTCTCAGGTCCTATTATAAGGGACTTGGCCGGTATGTTGAAATTGATGGGAATCAGAGCTCTGAAAGTGTATTTGATATTTTAAAATCAGTAATCTGATTTAATTATGTTCAATTATATAGACATTTCTTGATGCCAATGTTAATTTTGCGAGCCGTTTGTGTTTTTTTGCATCTGATTTTTAAATAGTTAAACAATATCAATAACTTGCGAGGCTAATCCTGCGGGTTGGAGAAGAATATGAAAGTTCGTCCGTCGGTAAAAAAGATCTGTAACAAATGTAAGATCATTAAGCGTAAGGGTGTAATACGTGTGATTTGTGAAAACACCAAACATAAGCAGAGGCAAGGTTAATTATGGCACGTTTAGCTGGGGTAGATTTACCGCGAAATAAGCGAGTAGAAATTGCATTAACATATATTTATGGAATTGGCCGCCCAAGAGCGCGTCAAATTTGCGAAGAGCTAAAGATTCCGCATGCTATGCGAACTGAAGCTATGACAGATGAGTTGACTGCAAAAATCCGTGGAATGCTTGAAGGAAATATCAAGGTCGAAGGTGATCTTCGCCGAGAAGTTGGTCTTTCAATTAAGCGTTTGATGGATTTAAATTGCTTTCGTGGAACTCGTCATCGCAAAGGCTTGCCGGTTCGTGGTCAAAATACAAGATCGAATGCAAGAACTCGTAAAGGGCCTAAGAAAACGGTAGCTAATAAGAAGAAAGCCGTTTAATCGGTCAGTTGAGGAGAAGTTATGAATACTGAAAAAATGGTCGATAAAAAGATCGTAAAAAAGAAAATCAAAAAAAACGTACCTCAAGGTAACTGCTATGTATCAGCTGGTTTTGGTAATGTAATCGTAACGATTACAGACCCTGCTGGCGCTACTGTTTCTTGGTCTTCAGCTGGCCATATGGGCTTTAAAGGTTCTAGAAAAGGAACTCCATTTGCGGCTCAAGTTACTGCTGAAGATGCTGCAAAAAAAGCTATGGAATCTGGAATGAGATCTATTGACGTTTATCTCAAAGGACCTGGTGCGGGCAGAGAGCCGGCAATCAGAGCTTTAGCTGCTGTTGGCATGCGAGTGATGTCAATGAAGGATATTACACCAGTTCCTCATAATGGTTGCCGTCCACCTAAACGACGTAGAATTTAAGGAGTTGTTGTGAGTTGCATTAATGATTCAGTTTGTAAGATGTGCCGTAGAGAAAATGTTAAATTGTTTTTAAAGGGCGATCGTTGCTATACGGACAAGTGCTCATTTGAGCGTAGACCGTATCCTCCCGGACAGCACGGCCAATCGCGCTTGAAGTTTTCTGAGTTTGCCTTGCAATTGCGAGAAAAACAAAAAACTAAGCGCTATTATGGTGTTTCTGAGAAGCAATTTGTTGGTTATGTTCATAAAGCAGATCGCGCTGCAGATGTAACTGGTGTTGCTCTTTTGAAGCTTATGGAAAGTCGTTTAGACAATGTTATTTATGCTTTGGGCTTTGGAAACTCGCGACGAGAGTCTCGTCAACTTGTCAGTCACAATCATATTCTTGTGAACGGCAAAAGAGTTAATATACCTAGCTACTCAGTAAAAAAAGGTGACGTAGTTGAGATTGCTCAAGGCAGCCGCGAAATGAATAAAATTTTGGGTGCAATACAGGCTGTTTCTCGACGTAGCGTTCCTTCTTGGTTAGATGCTGATCATGCTCACTTTAAAGGAACAGTAAAAGAAACTCCTGCTCGTGATGAAGTTTCTTTGGCTGTAGAAGAGAATATGATCGTAGAGTACTACTCAAGATAATTTAAAACCTCTGGGGGCTTAAAAATGCAAGAGCACTATTATAAATTTTGGAGAGATCTAATTAAACCTAAGGGTTATGAAGTAGATCGTGAGAGCTTACGAGAAGATTACGCTCGTTTTACGATTAAGCCTTTAGAGCGCGGTTATGGCGTTACTTTAGGTAACTCGCTTCGAAGAATACTACTTAGCTCAATGATGGGCTCAGCGGTATCTGCTGTGAAGTTTGAGGGCGTATTACATGAGTTCACGACTCTTCCAGATGTATTGGAAGATGTTACGGATATTATTTTGAACCTTAAAGAGGTGAGATTCAGACAGTATAATTCTGAGCCTCAAACTTTAAGAATTAGCAAAAAAGGTCCTGGAAAAGTGACCGCTGCTGATATCCAGTCTTCTGATAAAATCGAAGTTCTGAATCCTCATCAGCATATTGCTACGTTGAGTGCGAATGCAAATTTCAGTGCTGAGATTGTTGTTACTTTTGGTCGAGGATACGACTCTGCTGAAAACCGAGCTGGAGATTTACCAGTGGGTTATATTGCAGTGGATGCGCTTCATAGTCCAATTCGTAAAGTAAACTACACTGTAACGAATGCGCGCGTTGGTCAAAGAACAGACTACGATGCATTGGTTTTAGAAGTTTGGACTGATGGATCATTGAAACCAGAGGAGTCTGTTTCTTTGAGCTCAAAAATTCTTAAAGAACAACTTCAAATATTTCTTACTTTTGATGAAACTTTGGAACCAGTTGAAGAGTCTCGAGAAATGCGTTCTCCAACATTGAACGAAAATTTGTTTCGTTCTGTTGATGACCTTGAGTTGTCTGTTAGAAGTGCAAATTGTTTGAAAAATGCGAATATTAGATACATTGGTGAGCTGGTCGTAAAATCTGAGGCAGAAATGCTTAAGACTAAAAATTTCGGACGAAAATCTTTGAATGAAATTAAAGAAATTTTGTCTGAAATGGGCCTTGGCTTAGGCATGAAAATCGAGGGATGGCCACCTCCAGGATGGGATCCAAATCAACCACCTGTTAAACGTGAACAGCAGTAAGCGAGTAAAGTTATGAGCAGTCATAGAAGAAGAGTTAAAACATTTAGTCGTAAGTCTGGACCTCGAAAAGCATTGCTTAGAGGTCTGATGATTAACCTTGTTGAGCATGGACGTATTACTACGACTGTTGATAAGGCAAAAGAGCTTCGCAGACATATCGAAAAGGCTATAACTATTGGGAAAAAAGACAATTTGAACAGTCGACGACTGTTGATTTCTAAAATTGCTAATCCTGAAGTTGTTGGCACAATTATGTCTGACCTTTCACCGCGATTTAAAGCTCGTCCAGGTGGCTACACCCGTATTATTAAAATTGGTCGTAGACCTGGTGATACAGCTGAGATGGCGTTTATTGAATTCGTTGATTACGATTACACTAAGGCCGGAACTGTAACAGCTAAATCAGAAGTGAAGGCCGGCAAAAAGAAATCGGCAAAAGGAACTGATAAAGCTGATGCAAAATCGGCTCAGGCGATCAAATCAGCTGTAGCTAAAAAAACGGCTAAGTTGGTTGCTGCTAAAAAGAAATCAGTTAAGCAAATGCAGAAGAAATCTAGACAGGCTTCAAGAGCTTAAATTATTTATTTGAATATTTTTGTATTAAAGCCCTGAGTCGAAAGCTCGGGGCTTTTTTTTGGGCAAATTAGCGAATATGTTTAGTTAAAGACGTAAGGTGAGGGAGATTGATGCGAGATTATTTGAAGCCTGCCTTTGCAACAGTTATTGTCAGTGTGATTTTATTAGCGCTGTTTAAATGGTGGGCTTTTCACGCTGGTGCATCTTCAGGTGAGTCGCAGCTGGTTCAAATTGATAGCTTTGAGAGTAATGGTATTCCTCAATTTGCGTTCAAAGAATACAATGGAACTAGCGGGGATACTTCACAGTTCAAAGGGAAAGTATTAATTGTTAATTTTTGGGCTTCTTGGTGTGGGCCTTGTTTAGAAGAGATGCCTTCGCTGATTTCATTGATTGAAAGTCAGGGAGGGAAGGTTGAATTGCTTGCGGTCTCAGCTGATTACACCAAAGATGATTTGGAGTCTTTTTTTAAGTCTTATCCAAAGGCTTCGTCAGCCAACATTCATATTGTTTGGGATGAAGACAATAGTATTGCAAAAAAGTTTTCAGTAGATCGTCTGCCGGAGAGTTTTGTTGTGGGGAAAAATTTTAGGCTGGTGAAAAAAATAATTGGTTCAATTAATTGGCATACAGATGAATCGGCCGCTTTTATGTCGGCGTTGACTGCAAAGTAACTTGAAAGCTAGTTGTATTTATTTTTTACAACAAGATTAAGTCGTAACCTGTGGAAGCGACGACTTGACCTTGTCCGCATATACCTTATCTAGCTGCAAATTGGTCCGAAATTTAGACTTTGCAACAGCCTTACAATTAAGTTCTGAAATTAATTTTTCACTTCAATAAAATACCTCGACAGTCTTCTGTCGAGGAAACGTTATCCGCTATAGGTTAGAGGGCAAAACGATGATGTAGAATCTAAGGCTGGCTTGGTAAAAGCTGGACTCTAACTGATACTAGAGACCAAATTTGTTTTTTAGGTCGTCGATGACTTTTTTGCCTTCGCCTTCGACCTTCTTTTTTGCTTGGTTTTCGGCGTCTTTTTTAGCGCCATCGACCTTTGTGTTGGCTTGATTTTTTTGGGTTTGGATTTGGTCATTTATTTTTTTAAGTTCGATTTCGTATTGATTTTTTGCTTTTGAAATTTGGGCTTCGATTTGTTCTTTTTGTTTTCCTATGGCTTGGTCAATTGCAGCCTGTAGCTTTTCTTTTTCTTCGTCGATTCGTTTCTTCAACTGTTTTTCAAATCCTTTTTGTAGTTCGCGGCCAAGATTTGAGTCGAGGTTCATTGGAAGATCTGGGAGTTCGCCTTTTCCGTCGGCTTCAAGTGTGACGATGGGAATGTTTTTGAAAACGTCTTTCAATATTACGTCGACGACTTCGTTTTTTGCAGAAGTATCATATTCAATTTTTTGAATTTGATTTTCGAGTTTAAATTGAAAAGTGTTCAAAGCGATCAATGATCCGCTCGAGTTGATGCTTCCTTCAGCTTTTTTAAAGGCCACATGTGCTTCGGGAGAATTTACTAACTCTTTGCCATCGATGGGGTAAGAGGCGACTTTGAACTCATAGTCTAAGCGGCTTTCTTCGTTTGTAGTGTCGAGGGAAATCTTGGCTGCTAAGCCTGAGACATTCATTCCTGGAAAGTTGCCCTCTATTATTCCGACGGTTGGCTTTCCAATTAGTTTTTGGTTTGAGGTTATATTTGTGATCTGGCCTTTGATGTTTCCGGCTTCTTTGGTAGCTCCCGCTTGCGAGCTGATTGAAATGTTTTTGATCCAAAAGAGAGGGTACGAATTTGCTCTTCCGAATTCATAGGTAACGCCTTTGGCTCTTGGGTGCGGCTTGATTTCGATTTCAGAATCCTCTTTGTTTGTATTTTGGCCCTTTACTTGGCTTAAAACTTTAGGAGGCATGTACTTTTCGGCCATCAATTTGTATTTGTTGAACATGTTTAAGTAGGGCCCCATATATCGATAAAAAAGAGATCGTGTGATTGATTTGGCATCAATTTGGGGGATTTTAAAGCGAGCCTCTAAATCTTTAATATCTTTTTTAACTTGGGCGTCGATTTCTTTGAAGTTTTGATCGATGGATTTGAAGTCAGCGTTGAACTCGTCGCTAGTCGCTTGTACGGCTTTAACTTTGCTGTCGGCATCTTTAAAGATGACTTCGATCTGTTTTAAGGAGTCTTGAAGCTCTTGTGGTGATTTGAAGTCCTTGATTTTTACTTTATTGAGGCGGTCGCCGAGAGCCTGGATTTCGGGTCCTTGTGGAAGAGTTTTTAGTTTAGTCTGCCACTTATCTTGTTTGGCCTTTAGCTCTACTTCAAACTGTTGAAGTTTTGCTTTTGAGGGAAGACTGTTCTCAATATTTTTGATCTGGTCTCCTCCGCTGGTACCACTCAACATTGAGGCAACGTCACCGAGAATATTATCTGAGTATTGCTCTTTGGTTTTTTCAAGAGCTTCATTTTTTAGTTTGTTGCCTTCTTTTTCGAGGGCGCTCGGCTCAGTCGACTTTGGTTTTGGTGGCTCTGGGGGCTTTATTCTTCCGGGGTGGCTGCGTTGAGTATTGAATTCGATTTGCTCAATAGCCATTTCATCCACGACAAAACGTGCTCGTAGGAGGCCATCCCAAAGCAGGCCGTAGCGAATGTCACCAATTCTGATGATGTTTGAGCTCGGCTTTTCAGAGTTTGTGATTTCAATGCCTTGCATTCTAAAGCTAGCATTCCAGAAGCTGGTGTCGAGTGTGGCGATGTCGACCTCAGCTCCTATAATTTGGTAGCCACCGTATTCGAGAAGAGATTTGATGTTTTTATCGAATAAGAAATGAAAATATCCCCACACTAAAACAGCAACTATTAGGAATGGGACCACTGCTTCCGTGCGGATGGGGCCTTGTTTCTTTTTAGGTTTTTGTGATTTTTCGTCGGCTGATTTGTCGTTTTTCATAAATTAATTTAACTTTCTATATTTAGTATAATTTTGTGTATGTCGTGTAGAGGTCATGGATTTTTGTTCCTGCCCAGGCTTTCCATAATTTTGTCTCTTTGAAGCGAGCGACTACTTTTTCTCGGTATTGAAGGATTAGTTTTTTAAAAATAAAAAACAGAGGAATAGTGATTACAAAGCTTATGACCGCAGAGCCCATGACGATGGAATTGTTGAATCTCGTGAGGGGAACGATTGGCATATTGTAGAGACTTTGGAATAAGGGGCGAAGTCCCGGGCTTTCAAGCACGGAGCGGCCAATTTGATCTGAGACTGGGTCCATAATGTAGGCGACGAGTTTGAAGAAAAATGCCGATAAAAACGCGGCTCCCATTTGAATTCTGAAGAAAAATATCAAGCAAAGTAAAATGAGAGCTTGAAGGCTCAATATCGGTGCGAAGCCAAAAACGACTCCGCAAGCAAGTCCGGCAGCTAAGCTGTTTGTTCCTGTGTCTGAGTTCAAGAGCTTAAAGAATGAAAAAATTTGCTTTAATAGTATTGCCATGCGGACTCCCGATTTTGTTTTTACTGAGATGGTTTTAGTTTAGGTGTTGTCTGGTCTGTGTCACTGCATGCTGCGGCTTGTTGGTCTCTGCGACGAAGACGGGGGCTTTAATCTAAGATTTATTGGTCTCTGTTATGAAGGTGTGAATTTTAATATGAGTTTTGCTATGGGCGTTTATGCTTGTCCGTTTCTTGGAATTCGGCGTTTGCAGCTACTTGTTAAATCAATATTTGAGGGCCGGTCCGCCATTGCAGCTGAGTGTTGGCGGCGGGATTTTCCGTCGTAACACGTTCAAGGGAGAAGTATGAAAAATATTCGTCGAAAGACTTTTTTTGGATTTGCAGCGGCCATTTTTTTTATGGGAATTATTCTTGTTTTAGCGGGGTGTGGTTTGGGCGCTTCTGAGCAAAAAATGGGCAGCGGAATTAAACAGGGAGAGGGGGCTGCAAATCAGGGCGCTGAGTTTGATCAGGGGGCAGAAGATTCTGGCGGTGATACCGAAGGAATTGTGAATGGTACCGGCAAGCTGACCGCAGTATCAAAAACTCTTGCAAAATCGGTTGTGGCGATTGTCTCTGAAAGTTCGCAGGGACAGGCATTGTGCACAGGAAGTATTATCAGTAAGGACATAGTTTTAACTGCAGCTCATTGCGTGGAGGGCAATCCTGATCGAATGGTTATAGTATTTAAGCCTAATCTGAAACGAGCAGGCGATGCGGACAAGAGGAGTGTCCGTAAATTTACTCAGCATCCGGATTGGAAGAAATCATCTGTAGAGGGTAGAGGTGATTTAGCTTTGTTACAGTTCGCTGGTGGTTTGCCGAAAGGTTTCACTCCTCTGCATTTGGCTTCAGGGGATCTTGTTCTTTCGATTGGTGAAAATGTGGGAATGCTTGGATACGGTGTAGTGAATGGGACCACTGAAAAAGGTGCGGGCGTTTTGCGCAAGACAAATACGAAAGTATTGAAGCTTCTGAATGAAACTGAGGTAATGACAGACGGTAAGAGCACCAGTGTTTGCTTTGGTGATTCTGGCGGGCCAGCGTTTGTGAAGAGAGAAGGTAAGTGGGTTCAATGGGGAGTTGCAAGCGCCGTGATGACACATGCTTGCGATAAGGCTTCAATTCATACTTCTGTGATGTCGAATCTTAGCTGGATCAACGAAGCGAGCTCGAGTCTTAGAAAATAGCATGAAATAGTTTTTTTGGATCGGCAGTATGAGAGAGTAATTTTAACTGTGGATTTGCTTAGCCCCGCTGAGCCTGCTAAGATTTTTAACCTATTACAAAATTTTGATATGTTGTTGGTATGTTGAAAATCTTATCATGGGCAGCGGAGGCTAGGGTTATGGATCTAAAAGTTTTTTTGACAGACGTAGATGGCGTCATGACAGATGGCGGGATCTTTTTGTCTGAGGCCGGTGAGGAACTGAAGAAATTTTACATTCCTGATGGCATGGGCTTGGTTTTGTTGCAAAAAATGGGAATTAAGACTGGGATCATCACGTCTGAAAATTTGAAAATGATTGAGAAAAGAGCTGCTCGTCTAAAGATGAATTTTTTGAAGATGGGAGCTAAAGACAAATTGGCATTGGCTCGAGAGATTTGCGTGGAAGCTCATTGCGGTCTTCATGAAGTGGCCTACATTGGCGATGATGTGAATGATTTTTATTTGCTGTCTGCGGTTGGTTTTGCGGCTTGTCCGTCAGATGCACAGCCGATTATTAAGTCAATTCCGGGTATTCGAGTTATGGAAAATCAAGGTGGTCGAGGGGCTGTGCGTGAGTTTATCAATCAGCTTGCGGGAGAAGAGAATTTGGTAAGGGCTTGGGCCGAGGTTTGAGGATTTTAGAAATTTTTAAGAAACTGCGGAAGATCAGCTAGTTTTTTTATCGTGTGCGGGCCTAACTCTTTTGGCTGAGTGAACTCAGTAGTTTGAATGGCTTTGATTCCGAAATCGATGGCGCCTTTGATATCATTTATGAAGCTATCGCCAATCATGATGCAATTTTTTTTGTCTGTATGAAAATCGGTGAGGGCCCTTTGGTAAATGATCGGATTTGGTTTTTCGACGCCACACTCTTCTGAAGTGAGCATGCCGGAGAAAAAAATTCCGTTAGGGTCAAAGGCAAATAGTTTTTTTACCTGCATTCGAGTTGTTTCGTTTGTGACGATAAAAATATTTGGAGTGATTTTTTTTAGTTCGGCAAAAAGAGCGGTTCTATCTAATTTTTGCCATTGAAGTTTTAGATCATTGACGACGTGTTGCTCGTAGGATTCTGCAAGTTCTATATGTCGTTTTGCTGAAAACTCGCTTTTGAGCTCGAGGTATTTTTTAAAGTAGAGCTGTCGGCTTCTGGCTGTAGGACTGAGTTTTGGCAGGGCTGCCTTCACGAGAGCTCGCGCTTCGAGATAGGTCGCGTCTTTGGGGTCGATGCCGACATGGTTCATGCCGGCATCGTAGGCCCTCTCCGAATCGACAAGGGTGTCGTCGAGATCGAAGAAGAGTGTGATCAAGGTTTTGTGCTTTCCCATTTAGTTTGCTTCATTTTTAGTGCTGGGTGAGACACCAAAAGATGCCATACGACTGCGGCCAGGCCTTCAGTGTGAGGTGTGATGCGATCGCTAAATGTTGGAGGAATCACGCAACAAGCATGTGCTGCTTTTTTTGTGTATCCACCGTCTTTGCCAACGATACCTGTGATTGTTGCTCCAACGCTTTCACCGGCTTCGATCGCGCGAACGAGATTCATGGAAATATTTTTTTCGCGGTTTCCGCCACCAACTGAAAAAACTAAAATGGCATCTTTGCTGTTGATGCGCGAGCCTTTGAGCCATTCAGAGAAGCAAGTGTCCCAGCCCTCATCGTTGATGCGTGCTGTGAGTTCAGAAACGTTATCAGTGGGGCAGTATGCCTCGAACCCGCAGATTTTTCGGAAGTCGTTGACTGCGTGGCTTGCGTGTCCTGCTGAACCGCCAACGCCGAGAATAAAGAGTCTGCCGCCGCCGTCACGTGCTTGGCCGAGCTTAACTGCAATTTGATCGATGGCAGCAGTATCAAGCTGAGCGATGATCTCTTGAGTTTCTTTGAGGAATGAAGCGCTGAAATTATTTTGGCTCATAATTTAAATCCTGCAGAGTCCGCATCGGTTTTGAACATTTTAACAGTTTCAAGGCTCAATTGAGTGAGGTCTTTGTTGAACATCGACATTTTTTTGATGAACTCAGGAGGCGAAGTGATGATGTGGCAACCAGAGAGTTCTGCTTGAACGATATTGAGGGTCTCGCGAGTTGAGGCCCAGAGAAGTTCAATGTTTTTATCCGTTGAACGGCAAAGTTCTGCTGCTGCCGTCATGATTGGCATTGGATCGCGACCTGTGTCTGCTATACGTCCTGCAAAAACAGATACGATAGAAGGAGCGCCGCCTTTGAGGGCCATCACAGTGTCGATGATTTGCGGGAAAGTTAGAATAGCTGTGACGTTGAGTTTTACGCCTTTTTGTGAAAGCTCCTTGCAAAGGGCTGTGGTGGATTGGCCTTCGGTGTTTGAGATTGGAATTTTAACGTAGACGTTTTCGCCCCAAGTGTTGATCTCGAGAGCTTGTCTTCTCATGTCATTGATGTCGTCTGTGAAGACTTCAAATGACAACGGTTTAGTTTTGATTTCTTTGAGGATGTCTAGGCAGAAAGCTTTGTAATCAGTGATTCCAGCTTTTTTCATGAGAGTTGGATTTGTGGTCAAACCTTGGATCAAGGGATTTTTGGCCATCTCAAGCATTGAAGCTTTGTCTGCACCGTCAGAGTAAATTTTAACTTTTCCGGAATAGGGACTTGGGACAGAAATCAGTTGAGCCATGAGTTCTCCTTAAAATTGAGTCAATTAAAGTCAGTTAAGTAAATAAAAACACATTTAAATATTCGGTCAGCAATTCAATTTTAAAAGTAAAGAGCTGAACGAAGCGCTAGCATATTCAACAACCTGTCGGTTGCCAATTTTTAAGTCGCGTGAAATCCAAATTGTTGACGGAACTCGGCAAGGGATTCGGGAGTTCCGATCTCCCAGAATCGCTCCTTGGCTTCGAAGCCTACAACTTGGTTTTGACGCGAGAGAGCAGACATAGGCTCGGCGAGGTCTAGTGGTATTTTTTGTGCAAAGCTCTCGATCACTTGGCGTTTTAGGAGCAAGAAGCCGTAGTCGATATAGCGCCAGTCTTTTGCGGGATTTATTTTATCGTAGGTTACCAGTGAGTTTTTGAAATCGCAGTTGGGGCGATGGTCTGCGACTTTGTTCTCAAAAACGGTCATGAGAGCTTGGAGCCCAGATTTGTGGAGCAATTGCACGAGATGGCGGCTGTTAAGTTCGAGAATAGTGTCGCCGTAAGTGACGGCTAATGTTTCGAAATTGTGAGCGAGGGCCTGGGTTAGGGCTCCGCCAGTGCCGCGCGGAGAGTCTCCGTCTAAAATATAAGAAACATTGAGTCCGTACCGACTGCCATCTTGGACATGGGCTTGGATCTTTTCTGCCAAGTGGCCGAGGCTAAGGATTACCTTTGTGAAGCCCTGCTCTTTGGCCCATTTGAGATGGAAGTCGGCAAAGGTGGTTTTGCCATCCAGAGGCATAAGGTACTTTGGCGTGTCGGCGCTCAGCCCCTTGAGTCTGGTGGCTTTACCGCCCGCCAAAATGAGAAGCGGAATTTGCTTTAGTTCTTCCACCATACTGGGTGACCCTTTTCGCCCTGAAGCGCGAGTGATGACTGATATATTTTTTCTACATGACCCAGGCTGCGAAGCCCATCAGCGTAATCTCCATTGAGTGGAGTTTTTTTGTTGATGGCGTCGACGAAATTTTGATTTTCGAGAAGCCAACTGTGGTCTTCGTTGGGGTAAGTTTTTTCTGATGTTTCTGGGGGGCCCATCTCTGGCTTCATGGTGTGAATGATAAGTTTTTCAGGGCCGTAAGATCTGCCGAGTCCGAGCCATTGGTACTTCCGCATTTTAGTGTAGACCTCAAGGCGAAACTCGTTCTTCCACTCTGTTGAAGAGACATGCATCGAGAAAGTCGCTCCACCTGGAGTTGAGAGAATGGCCCAAGAGTTATCGTCGACTGGCGCTTGCCAGAAGTGATTGCGGCAGAAGCCGGTTTGAACTTTAAGATCTGGTAGTAGGCAAGAGGCTAGATCGAGGACATGAACGCCTTGATCTAGAAGTTCGCCTCCACCTGAGATTTCTACGTTGGAGCGCCATTCTTTTTCGAAGCCCACTCGCGCGCCATTACCGTATTGAGCGCGGATGAACATGATGGGATCGTTGGGATTTTTTTTGATCTCGTTCTGCAAGTCAAAGAAAGCTGGATGAAAGCGATGATTGAAGCCGATTTTTACAACAACAGAAGGCGGCGGGTTTAGGCTTGCGAGTTCTTTGTGAGAGCGAGCTGCGGGCTTTTCGACAAGGATGTGGATGCCCTTGGCTGCGGCTTGCTTCATGATTGGAACAAGGGCTGAGTTTACAGCCGCAATGATTACTCCTTTGAGGCCGGGCATTGCAAGAAGCCCCTCGATTGAAGAGAGAGCTTCGCAATTGTATGTGCTTGCAATTTTTTGCGCTTTTTTTGTGTCTGGATCGAAGCAGCCGATAAGTTTTGTTCCAGGCGGGAGGGCTTGTGCTCTGCGCTCGCCGATCACTCCACAGCCGATCAGTCCAAGAAATGTTGTATTATCGCTCATAAATTTGCCTCGCTCAGTAAAAAGCTGTTTTCAGAGATGTAATGAACAGTATCCACGACACCTTGCTCGAGAGATTTTTCTGTCGCCCAGCCCAGTTTTTTGAGCTTAGTTGTGTCGAGTTGGATGCGAGGGCTGTCGCCG
>CANCBY010000011.1 GCA_947374445.1 Pseudobdellovibrionaceae bacterium | reverse complement strand
ATTATTAGCGGCGCAGGCTTACCGATGGCTCTTCCTGAGATTGCTAAAAATCATCCGCGCGCAGAAGAAGTCGCATTGGTGCCGATTGTTTCTTCGGGCCGTGCCACTGAAGTTATTTTTAAACGATGGTCGCGCTCAGGTCGCTTGCCAGATGCTCTCGTGGTTGAAGGTCCTTTAGCTGGTGGCCACATTGCTTGGCGTGATCCTGCAGAAGCACTTGAGCCTAAAAATCAACTCGAGGTTTTGCTCGCTGAAGTTTTTGAAGTGACAAAAAAATGGAATCATCCAATTCCAGTGATCGCTGCTGGTGGCGTGTACACTCATGAAGATATCGTGCGCATGATCGATATGGGCTGCGCTGGCGTGCAAATGGGAACTCGCTTCTTAGCCACGGAAGAAAGTGGCGCCAACGAGAACTATAAAAAAATCCTCGTTGAATGCACTGAAGACGACATTGAATTGGCTTCAAAGCCGGGCTCTCCTTGCGGAATGCTTTTCAGAGTTTTGAAGCAATCTCCATTTTATCAGCAAGCTCTCACCCGTGAGCGTGCTCCAAAGTGCGACAAAGGTTACCTCTTAAATAAAGGTAATTGCCCTTCAAAATATGAAAACGAAAAAACTTTTTGCATTTGCAATGGGCTTCTTTCTTCGATCAATATGAATCCGACCGAAAAAGAACTTTATACTGTTGGACAGAGCGCTCATCGCATTGATCGCATCATGAGTGTTAAAGAGTTGATGGGAGAGCTCTCAGGGAATCTGATGGCATCTGCCTCAACATCTGAATTTATTGAAGCTCAGATCTAGACTTTCAGAAAGTTTGCTATTTCGATGAACAAACAAAAACTTATAGAGCATCTTCAGTCTCACCTGCAGGCAGACCTTGATGCTGCCATAGAATCAGCAAGAACTACTCTGGACGCTGCCACTAACGAAGAAAGCAAACCTGAAAACAAATACGATACAAGAGGCTTGGAAGCTTCGTACCTTGCTGGTGCGCAGGCTAAACGCGTTGGTGAAATCGAGGAAGTCCTCTACTTGTTTCGACAGACCAAGATAAGAAATTTTTCAGAGAACGATGCGATTGCAGTTATGGCGCTGGTTGAGTTGAGTTTGAATGATAAAATTTCATACGTTCTCATCATGCCCAAAGGCGGCGGCCAAATGATTCAATTTGAAGGTCACGCTGTGCAAGTCATTACGACTTTTAGTCCTCTTGGCAAAGCTTTGATTGGACTCAAATCTGGAGACTCTGCGGTGGTTGAAAGCAGCAAGGGATTTAGAACCTACGAAATTATTTCGGTTCGTTAGAGATTAGATTTAATCTTTTGCTCTAAATTTTTTCCATTCAATTGTTGTCATCAAACTGACACTTTCAATATTGGGATCAAAAACAATTTTTACTAGGCCTTGAGCGATTTGCCTGTGCACTTGATTTACTTTTGAGTCATACGAAATTTCAGCCGCACCATAATCAGTGCCTTCTCGTTGGATAAAATTATCAATGACTCCCCTAAGAGCATCATCACTTAGGGCTTCTGCTGGAATTTCAAGAGGAGGCATTGCTGGCTCCTCTTGTTCTTTTTGATTTTTGAAAAATTCAGTTTCCAACGACTATTCTTTTTCTTTCAAAAGACTGTCGTTTTGCTCAATGAAGGTTTTAATTTCATCGGTGATTCCTAAAAGCTTAAGCCACTGTTCTTTATAGAGAGTCACAGGAAAGCGCCCCATTCCATAAATCGAAAGCGCACCTTTAGCGCTGACCTTCATCGACAAAGTCCCACGAGCGGGCTTTGAGCTTTTAAGAGATTCATTTTCTTTTTTTAAACGCTCAATTTCGGCCTTTAGATCTTCAGACATGTTTACCTCCGGTGAAAAACCAACCTATCAACTTCACCTAAAGAATTCAAATCATGAGTTTTTGGCTTAAGTGCTAAGCGATGCGCACTTTGGGACGGCGATAAGTATTAACTCGAGGGTGATCATAAGAGTCCCTGATGCAACTGAGCTGCCGCTCAACCATACTATCAAAGACCTTCAAAAGCTTGTTATGCTCAGACCAAGCTTCAGGCAACTGAAGAACCGGCTTTAAAAGATCAATTGTTTGATGAATGGCTTCAATTGTCGAAAGACACTCAGGCGCAGGTTGTTTGCGAACTCGAAATTGTGACAAACGGCTTGGAGTAAAGCAGACTCTTGGCAGATCAATCAGGTTTTGACTTTGCCTGATCATTCTTCCGGCCGTTGCCCAAGTTCCATCAATCACGATGAGCGCCAATTTTTTTTCGGAAGAAAACATCTGCTTCTGCTGCTCGAGTGGTATTTCAGAAATATTTGCAGAGTGGTGTCCTGGGTAGAGAATTACTGGCTGGTACCGAGAATCATTCAAAATGCTGTTCAGCTCTTGGCTATTCGTAAAGTCTTGCCCTTTGATCAAATGAGAGTTGATCAAGCAAAGGTGTGACATCCGGCCCGTTGCAATTCTGCGCTTAACTTCAATGGGATGAATGAGAATAACGACCTTCATCTTTGGATCAATCCGCTCGATCTCTTTGCAATAGCAACCAAACTGAGGTTGTAAGCAACACGAACAAAGCTCTCGAAAACTCAACTCAGCGTTTTGCAATTGCTCGCGACGAATTTTATATTCTTGTAGATTCAATCTCGGCTTCCGTTCTTCGATAGATTTGCGAGAATCTTATCAAAGAACTTTCGAAACTGGGTACCTGTTGGCATCGCCATATCGACTAAGGTCTGTGCTTTTTTCTGCGAAATATTTTGCGCCTCGATCCAAAGATCTTCATAGATCAATTTAGTCGCACCCACCGCCAATGATGGAAATGCTCCATCGTCGACTTCTCCGAATGCGATGATCTGCAGCTGACAAAAAAGCTCCTTCATGGCGCGATTGTATCTGGGCTCATTGTCTTTCCCGCGAAGGTCGGTGATTTTTTTTAATTCTTTTGTCGATAAGGGTGAGTTGCTCTCGAGCTCAGACAATAAGTCTTGTGCCGTGCGGGTCAGTTTAGGCTCAGTTTGTAAAGCAACACCCATTAGATTTAACATGGCTATGAAGATATCTCTTGAAAAAAAAGTAGCTCGGCCCATATACCACTTTGAGTACACAACTTCTTTGCATGAAGAAAGCCTCTTCATCAAAGACCACATTTCAAAAACACGATTGTCGCCGTCGTCATCCCACTCCCATTTGAGTTTTGTTCGAGGGTGAAGTTCAGACCAAAGTGAATGGGGCTCTTTTGCGTTCTTAATAGGAAAGACCAATAAGATTTTATTCTTATTGATCTTTCCTATAGCATCTACCGCAAGACGATCTTCTTTGCTCATAAAAATAAAATAATGAGTCTAAAAACTATTTAATGCTTGAATGGAAGTTCGCCCAAATAATCTTTTTTACCAATTTCTACACCGTTGTGTCTTAGAATTGAATAGGCCGTTGTAACGTGAAAATAAAAATTAGGAATTGCATGGTGAATTGCAAAATCTTTACCAGACAAGTACTTACCTTCCCAACGTGGCTGCGTGATTTTTTTAGTTTCACATTCTTTAAAATCTTCAGCTTTAAAAGTTGCTAGGTAAGAAACTACTTTTTCAATTCTAGCCTTAACATCCTGAAGAGATTTTTCGTTGTCTTCGTGAGCTGGGGCTTCTTTGCCCGTTAATCTTGAGGCTGAAAGTTTAGCTGTGTCACACGCTATTTGAACTTGGCGAATAAAGTTAAATTGATCAGGAGCTAGACGAGAATTCAAAAGAACATCAACTTCAAATTTTTTAGTTTCAGAAAGCTGAACAGCCTTATCTAAAAAATGACTGAGGTTGCGCAAAGTTTTTTGAAATTGAGGAATCGTTAATTCGTAAATCATGGTTTCTCCTTATTAAAGATTGGAAACAAACTGAATGAAAAACAGACTGCCACTTTTAAACAAGTGAAACAAATCAAAAGTTTAAATTCAGATTAAATGTCAGACCGGTAACGCCTTTAAATGTTTGTTCTTTCGCAAAGTCTAGATGTGGAACTACCTGATAGTCCAAGATTCTCTTGTAGATAAGCCGGCTATATGCAATCGCTAAGCCATAACTATCAAGATGAAAATTATCTCGATTATTGCAGTTGTAAATCCAAGTGTATGCAATCGACGATTTTCGGTCTATGTACTCGCCAAGCGAAAAACCATTGCCAGTCGAAAACTGATGTATGCGATCTTCATATTTTCCATTGTTAATTAAAGTGAATGAAAAATAGTTGCTGATCGGAAAGTTAAAATTCATTGCCAAGTAAAAGCCTGTTCCCTTGTCAGGCGTTGCAAATAATTCGAACTTAGGGTTCGCTTCATACGTTTTAAAATCAATTATGCTCTCAAAACTGAGTGAATGAGACACCTTGAGTGGATCTGATAGATCTATACGCGGCTGAAATGCAGTGCGAATATTTCCAAGTTTTCTAAAAAACCCGACAGTGGCTCCATAATTTTTTTCACGAGGGGTATTTCTTAAATAGCTTTTTTGAGCACTCCTCCGCTCGTCGTCTTCATCATAGCTTGTAAACTTCAACTGCCAGTACTCTTCTAGATTCGGAAGTCTTAAAATAAGACTAAGACTAGAAGTGTTACGAAAATTATCTCCTTCGTTTATGAAAGATGAGTTCTCGATACGAAAATGCGAATTGTTCTTTTTTTTTGATTTTGTTTTTCCTGACAAAAAAAGATCTATCCCTTCAGCGGTTCCATCGAACCAATCTGAAATAAGTATATTTGATTGAATAAACTGCTGCTCAAACGAAATTTCTTCAGAATCGTCATCTACGGCAGTTTTACTTCCTGAGTTTGCAGTCTGTGCAAAAACCGAGAGGGCTCCAAAGAGCACAAGTCCAAATCCTAAACTCTTGAGAATTCTAAATGGCCCTAGCAAGCTATAATACCCTTGCCAGATTTAATTTGAATTTGCTTGTTCTTTGCCATTAAGCTTTGCAAATGTTTGTCCTCAGAGCCATTTTAGTTTTTTTAACCTTCATGCCTATGTGTACTTTTGCCTATTCGCCCAAAGAAGGCAACGTCACTGCTACTCTTGGGCCTTATTTTTATCGAACTAATTTTGCAGGGTCCGCTTCGGGAGCAAAATCTTCGATGTTTGGTGACTTGGGCTTTATTGCTAATGGCGATATCAACGAAAAAGGCTCTCTTGAAGTTGCCATATTTCATATGCAAAAACTTTTTATAAGGGAACAGAGCGGCAGCTACCTAGGAGAAGAAACAGAATTGATTCATATTACCATGGGCTATCGGCGGTGGCTAAACTCCTACTTTTCGGCATCAATGGCGTTTTTTTCTTCTTACGCCATTGGTGATCCGCGAGTTGTTCACAATGACTTTCCCGCAGGCAGCGAAATCGACACTTCTGCTCATGATATCACGGAATATGGTTTTGATTTTTCACTACAAGCCGAAGTTTGGAGAAACGAAATTTATTCTGTTATTGTTGACACCAGATACTCTAAGTCTGTGACGCCAAAAGCCAATGAAAGTGCCGATCACTACGGGGCTTTCATTGGCCTAAAGTACTTAGTTCAAGAAAAAAGAAAAGGCTCTGGCCCTTTGCCTCATTAGAAAAATTGCGTTTAAAGCTCACCTCTAGCCGTCCTTATTGAAGTCACTAATCGAGCCGATACGAGGACTCACTTTTGCTGAGGATTTTGGCCCGAACTCTTTCAGCGGAAGTGCATTTTCATAACTCTGTTTTGTAGCGGGTTGCTTCACCCGTTCAAAAGCAGATAGATTTTTACCGCTCATAACTGAGATTAAATTTGCCACCAATAAATGCAGCTGCTTCGATTGCGCTGAAAGCTCCTCTGAAGCTGCAGCTGTTTCTTCGGCCGACGCCGCGTTTTGCTGCGTCACTCGATCCAATTCATTGATTGCCTTGTTTATATTTATAACACCGACCGACTGTTCTCTAGAGGCCCCAGAAATTTCTGTATTCAAAGAAGCTACTTTTTCAACACTAGAGACGATTTCAGTAAGTGCAACCCCCGAGGCCTCAGCAATGCGAGTGCCTTGGCTGATTTTTTCAACACTTTCCTTGATTAAACTTGAGATTTCTTTCGCAGATGCAGCACTCCTCTGAGCCAACGCTCGAACAGCCTCGGCCACGACTGAAAAACCTCTTCCTTGTTCGCCCGCTCTAGCTGCTTCGACGGCAGCATTGAGAGCCAGAAGATTTGTTTGAAATGAAATGTCGTCAATAACTGAAATAATTTCTTCGATTTTTTTAGAACTCGTAGAAATGTCCGTCATAGCTAAGATAAGACGTTCAACTTCAGTTTTTCCAAAGCGTGCTTTTTGCTCACACGAAGAGCTTAGCTCCCTCGCACTTTCTGCGTTGTCTGCATTGAGCTTGATCATGCTCGACATCTCTTCAGTCGAAGCCGTTGTTTCTTCTAAGGAGGCCGCCGACTCCGAAGTTGAAGAACTCAATGATTGAGATTGAACATTAATTTCGTTTCCCGCCAAAGAAGTTTGCTCTCCAGCTTCTTTAAGGCTTGTAGCAATCTGATCGAGGCTGGAAAGAGGTCCTCTGATCAGAATAAATCCAATTGCTAAAGCAATTGCCGCCGCTCCAAAAGACCAAAATATTATATTCATTGTTGCTGTATTTGCGGCTGCTTTGACCGCCTTGGTATCAGAAATAATAGCAAATACTCCATGCAACTTGCCATCACTCCAATTTTCCATTTCATGTCCAACAATATCTTTACCATTTTTAAACGGTGAATTCTGTGGATTTCCGTGGCAAAAAAGACAACCTTGCTTCTCAGAAAGGCGAACCGGCCGATAAACAATAACCTTATTATCGATAGACTCAACAATTTCAGGAAGATTAGAATCGTTGCCAAATTTACGAAAAATTTCAAGCTCGGCTTCTGTCGCCTTATTATCCTTATTTCGAGGCTCATCAGAAAAGACTCGAAATTGATAATTCTCTTTAGCCGCATCTTCAGAGCCAACTTTAAGAGCTGCAAAGACAGGCACTGACTTCAAAACTTCAAGTTTTGCTTCATCTGTCAGTTTGCCATCAGGAAAAAGTTTTACATTTTTTTTAATCAGATCATCAAGAAAACCTTGAGCTGCAACATAATTCCGAACTGACTCTAAGCGCGATAAAATAGCTCGAGATTTTGCTATGAGCCCCTGATCACCCATATCGCTAACCTTTGCGTAACTCACAAAAACTCCCGCGATTGCACACATAGTGCATGAAATTGCGATCGCCAGCATAATTTTATTTTTGAAACTCATAAATCCTCCAAGAGTCATTTTAATTTCATCGAGTACTTCGGTAATCTAAATTTAATTATTGAGTAAATTGGCCGTATCTTAATAATTGTCCCCGATTAGGGGTCATGAGAGATTGGCTGCTTTTATTGTTCGATGAGCTAAAGCTTCGTCAAGCCTTAATACCTAGACCTCAGTCCTGCAATAAGGGCTAAAAACTATTTTATATTGGAATGAGCAGACTCCGGATAGACTTAAGGGCGCTCGTATAGTCGGATTTGAATCAGCGGAGAAAAAAATGAGCCTATTCAATGATTTTCAAATTTTACCCTCTCTTGTAAAAACATTATCAGAGAAAAAAATTTTTAGACCTACCGAGATACAATCAAAAATTATTCCTGAGCTATTAACTCAAAAGTCTGTTGTGGGAGTTTCTGAAACCGGGAGCGGAAAGACTTTAGCCTATGCTCTTCCCGTTTTACATTTACTTAAGACAATGGAAGACAATGGCGATGCCGTCACTGAAATCAAAAGGCCAAGAGCCGTGATTATGGTGCCCACTCGCGAATTAGGCGAGCAAGTGTCAAAAGTTTTTAAAGCTTTTACTCACGGCACACGGCTAAGAGTAAGGCCAGCTCTGGGTGGAATGGCACTTGAACAAGCCAAGCGCAATACATCTGGCGCCTTCGAAATACTTTTAGCAACTCCTGGGCGCTTGGTGCAAATGCTCGAAATGGATTTAATTGATCTATCTGATGTGCGCATCCTTATTTTTGATGAAGCCGATCAGATGATGGACCAAGGGTTTCTTCCTGATACAAATTTTGTTGTTGGTGCATGTCCGAAAGAGCTTCAGCTTGCTCTATTTTCAGCCACGGTTTCAAAGTCAGTACAAGAATTGATGAATACACTTTTTTCTTCAGCCGAAGTCTATCGAAGCAAAGGAAGCGGCAAAACAGTTTCTACACTCGTCACTAAAAACTTAATGGTCGAAGACGGAAAGCGCTGGCCTCTCTTTGAAAAAATTCTAGGACAGAAGGTCGAGGGTGGCACGATGGTTTTCACCAACACTCGAGAACAATGCGATAAAGTAGCAAAAGAGCTCGTCGAAAAGGGCTATCAATGTGCCATTTATCGTGGAGAAATGGACAAAAACGAAAGAAAGATGAATCTCAAAAAATTTCGAGAAGGAAAAGTGGATCTTTTGATATCAACGGATCTAGCCGGACGCGGCCTCGACTTAGACAATGTTGGAAGAGTTATAAATTTTCATCTTCCTAAAGAGCTTGAAAACTACCTCCACAGGGCTGGCCGTACCGCTCGTGCTGGACGCAAAGGACTTGTTATTAATCTTATCACCGAGCGCGACAGCAGATTGATGGCTAAACTCGGGGTGGAAAAAATTCCTAGTCGAGCCAAACCTGCAGCCGAAAGTGAAAAGCCAAAAATGAAATCAGGCAAAAAATCTAGGCTGACTTCGAGACCTGCAGCAAAGCCCCTCGCAAAATCTCCACAAAAGAAAAAAGCAAAATTTCAAACCAGACATTACAAGTAAGAACCAAATCTCACTGGTAATTTTTGCAGACTTCTGTTATTACCTTTTCCAAAAAGGATTCTCATGGAAAAACCCATCAATTGCCCTCAGTGCAAATCAGAAAATATTTATAACGACGGCAGCCTTTGGATTTGTCCAGAGTGCTCTCATGAATGGAGTCTCCTTTCTAAATTCACAGAAAAAGAAGAAACACAAGATGACGGACTTATCCGCGATGCCAATGGCAATGTTTTAACTGATGGTGACTCCGTCACGGTGATTAAAGAGTTAAAAATTAAAGGTGCCTCGTCAGTCGTCAAAGTTGGAACTAAAGTTAAAAATATTCGTTTAGTTGATGGCGGAGATGGTCATGATATCGCGTGCAAAATCGATGGAATAGGCGCAATTAATTTAAAGTCCCAATTCGTCCGCAAAGCCTAGATTTAAAGAGCCAGCAACAAATTCGTATTTTTTGTGACAATGCTAAAACTGATTTTCAAAATCAGAATATTACTATTTACTGAAGATACTCGGAGTCTTCGAACTTTTTTTGCTGCCTTTAGCACGCTTTTTCCATTGAAACTGAGGCAAACTTAAACTGCCTTTTGACGTAAAAACGACACCCTCTTGCTCAAGAAGTGTTTTTTGCCTCCTAAAATTAGAGGTTCCAAATTCGAAAGAAATTTTTCCTTGAGAATTTAAAACTCGGTGCCAAGGCAATTTATAGGTCGTAGTGCATGAGTGAAGTATCCAAGCTACACCTCGAGAAGCTTGCGGTTTTCCCGCAAGCTCTGCAATTTGTTTGTAAGTAGCAACATGGCCCTTTGGAATGCTACTAATTTCTTCCATTACCTTCTTTGTAAATTCTGAAATTTGAACAACACTCATCTGGCACTCCTAAAGTTAAATAAAAATTTACTTTAAACTGATTAAAAAACCAGTACTTTTTAGCTCTAGCATCAAGTGCGTGCCGATGAAAATGCTACTCAGGGTCAATGTCATGAAGTTCTGCAGCTCAACAGCCCATTTTTACTCGTGACATCCACGATGTTCGTCGTAAATTTATTCACATGATGAATATTCAGCCCAAACTCGTATGCGATCATTTAGAACTTAGACCTTTGCTTCAATCAGACTACGATGACCTACTACGGGCAGCTTCAGATCCACTTATTTGGGAACAGCACCCGCAGCCCGACCGCTACCGCCCAGAAGTATTCAAAGTTTTTTTTGCTGAAGCCCTGAAGTCGCAAGGTGCGCTTGTTATAATAGACCGAAAAACTTCCGAAATTATTGGAATCTCACGCTATTATGATTATTCTTCCGAAAGCTTATCAGTAATTGTTGGCTATACTTTCTTGGCTCGAAAATATTGGGGTGGCTCTTACAATTTCGAACTTAAAAAACTAATGATCAATTATGCTCTAGATTTTGTGAAAACAATTTTTTTTCAAATCGGTCTAGACAATAAACGCTCGCAAAAAGCCATGGAAAAAATAGGTGGAATCAATACCGGCATTCAAGAAATAGCCGTTTCATATACTCCACCCAAAAAATCTTATATTTATAAAATAGAAAAGCGACTTTAAATCATGACTAAAATATTTATTGACGCCGACGGTTGTCCAGTTAAAGACGAAGTCTATAAAGTAGCCGCACGCTACAATATCTCGGTCATTCTTGTTGCAAACAAAGGGCTGAATTTAACTCAAAACCCTTTACTTAAAATGATCGTAGTCAGCGGCAACTTCGATGCTGCTGATGATTGGATTGTTGAAAACTCTCAAGCAGGAGATATCGTGATAACAAGCGATATTCTGCTAGCAGATCGCTGTGTCAAAAAATCAGTTCGAGTCTTAGGCCCCAAAGGAGACGAATTCACAGAGGACAATATCGGCTCGGCCGTAGCCAACCGAGAACTCATGCAAAACCTCCGTCACATGGGCGAAATACGAGGCGGCCCAGCTCCCATGGACAAAAAAGCAAAGTTTAAATTTTTAGGTACACTAGATACGATCATTCAATCGCTCAAAAGACAGGGAAAGCTTTAGGTCTTAATTTTATAGATGCAATATCTTATAAAAATAATAACATGACAATATGTATAAGCTTCGTGAATATCAACAAGAAGCGGTCAACAACACCGTCAAATTTTTTCAAAAAAAACGTGATCCTGCGGTTATTGTTCTGCCAACTGGGGCTGGCAAAAGCTTAGTCATCGCGGAGCTTGCTCGAATTGCTAAGGGCCGAGTTTTAGTTTTAGCCCACGTCAAAGAACTGGTCGAACAAAATTACGAAAAGTACAAAAACTATGAACTTGAAGCCGGAATTTTTTCAGCCAGTCTTGGAAAAAAAGATTGGGACCAAAAAGCAATTTTTGGCAGCGTGCAGTCTGTCGCTCGAGCTCCGGATGATTTCTTTAACGATTTTTCTTTGCTGGTAATTGACGAGTGCCATCGTGTGGCTGATGAAAGTTCGACTCAATATCAAGATGTCATCAAAAAGCTCATCGAGCGCAATCCCCAACTTTGCATTCTTGGTCTCACTGCCACCCCTTATCGCCTGGGTTTAGGGTGGATCTACGAGTACTCATTTCTCGGAGAAATCAAAACTGATAAAAAAAGATTTTTTAAGCAATGTGTGTATGAGCTTCCGTTGTCGTACATGATCAAGCACAAATATTTAACAACACCTGTGAAAATTGACATTCCTGTCACCTGCTACGATTTTTCAGAGCTCACCGACAAAGATCGAATGTTCACAGCTGCTGAAGTCGAAGAGGTCTTGCGGAGTCAAAAACGTCTCACGCCATTTATTATCAGAAATATAATGGACATCACCGAGCGCTACAGCCGAAAAGGCGTGATGATTTTTAGTAGTTCGGTCAAGCATGCCGAAGAAATTATGACTTATTTGCCTGAGAACGATTCAAGGCTTGTTTTGGGTGACACTGAAATGACAGACCGAAATCAGATCGTTGAAGACTTTAAAAAGAAAAAATTTAGATACTTGGTCAACGTCTCTGTTCTTACAACGGGATTTGATGCTCCTCACGTTGATGTCATTGCGATCTTGCGTCCAACCGAATCCAATAGTCTTTATCAACAAATTGTGGGTCGAGGCCTTCGGCTTTCGGACGACAAAAAAGACTGCTATATCTTGGATTACACGGGCATGGGACATGATATCTACACTCCCGAAATTAGCGATAAACGTCCTGCTAAAAACACAGTCCCCGTGGTTGTAGCCTGTCCCGTCTGTTCTTTTGAAAATAGCTTTTGGGGTTACGCAACTGATGACGGAGAAATTCTTGAGCATTTTGGTCGCAAATGCAGAGGCGCAACTCAAGATCCCAATACACTCGTGATTACTCCTTGTGGATTTCGCTTTCGGTTGAAAATTTGTCACAGCTGCGGCAGTGAAAATGACATCACGGCCAGATCTTGTGAAAAATGCGATGCAGTTTTGATTGATGCTGATGCCAAGTTAAAACAAGCCAAACTCTCTAAAAACTTTCATGTCCTAACTCCTGATAGAATTACTTTCGAAGAACACAAAGACAAAAATTTAAATCACTATTTAGAAATTAGATATTATGATTTCGACGCTCAATATGTGAGTGAAGCGCATTTTTTTAATAATATTTCTTCAATCAAAAAGTTTAATATTAATTTTTTACGTTCTCATTTAAAACGCCCAGAACTAGCCATCGAACTGCAGACCCCTGCAGATGTGATTAAATACCAACGACTTTTTCGATTGCCTTCTTTCGTTATTGCTCGCAAGCAAGATAAGTTTTGGAAAATAACAGAAAAAGTCTTTGCCGAAGAGCTTTAACGAATATCTCGTCGCTATTGAGGCATTTTACTCATATCCATAAATAATATATTCCATCGATGCCCATCAAGATCGGCAAAACCACAGCCATACATCCAGCCATCTTTATAGCCCGGCTTGCCGTAAAGCGTACCACCTGCATCAACAGCTTTTTTTGCCATGGCATCAACAGCGGCCGGAGAATCGGCACTTATCGAGAAAAGTACTTCATTCGATTCAGCGGCTTTAGTGATAGGATGTCCACCTATGAAGCCTTGAAATAAATTTTCTGTGAATAGGTTGAGAACAACTTTTTTGTTGCCCACCAAAAGGCTCACCATATGAGGGGCTGAGTGACGCTCATTTAGCACGAATCCAATTTGAACAAAAAATTCTTTGGCTTTTTTTAAATCTTTTGACGACAGATTTATCCAAAACTCATTTTCCATATCTTGCCTCTTTCGCATTTTAAATTTGTTATTGATTTCTCTATTCAATAGTTACGTCACAATTCTCTGCTGCGCCAGAATCCTTTCAAGTTGTGCTCGCTGATAGACTCCAAAATCTCCAGTAAAAAGGCATCGGATCAATGGATCTTCCATAATATCTGCAGTTTTAATTTTTTCTTCAATCTTGTCCTCAAATATCAAATCATTAATTCTAATGTAAATTGAAGATAATGACTCTCCAGCCGCCAAAGCAGCATAAAACTTCGAAAGCGGAATTTCAGTAAGCCAACCGACCAAATCGTCTTGAGATCGCGCTGAGACAAACTCAATGTCTTGACTCTTGATTCTGTAATAGAAATTTCGACCTTGACCCAAATGATCATAAACCGACAGCCGCCACAGCCTTGCTTCATCAAAGTATGAATCTTCTGAGGGCGCTAACGATCTATATTTTTCAACAAGTCCTGACCGGCAGTAATCGTAGACAAACTGAAACTGGCTCTTGTTCAAGGCTGCAAACCGTTTAGATATCTCGGAAGTCGATGGCGGCTTCAAATAGAGGTCGTATTCGTAATCAATATTTTGCTCACCGTTGGGCTGTATCCACGGGAGTGCAGGCGATGTAGTTAAAGAGTGCTCATTAAGAGTGAACGAGACCGACGGATTCATTCTAATCACCTTTGCGCTTGGCAAAATGCTTTCGATCTCTTGTTGAAACGATTTATATGAAATAGGAAAATAGGCCCGCCTATACCAGGACCAATCTTCATGAACAAACTGACAGGAACTTGGCACAATATACCTCGGATTTAATATTTTAAGCTGTTCCACCCATTCAACAGGCAACGACCCGTTTGCTGGTGTTGCGCGTGAAGGAGAAAGAACTTCAATTTCACGCATAGTTTGAAATGGCCACAAAATCATGTCCCACGAAGCAGTTTGCGTAAGCTTCGATAGCGTCAGTGGTTCAATCCAAGAATCAACCACATTCAATATATTGAGGCCCGCAGCCTTGATATGAAAAATCGAATCAACATCTGAATCTAAGGCTCGACGCGGAATCACCTCAAATGTGTCTATAACAACAGCCTTATCAAGTTCTAGTGACTGCACATTCAAGAACCCTAATTCTCTGATCATCAAAATCAGTTCTTCATGGAGGCAGTAGACAAAAATTGGCGTGCTTCGATTTAAGAAGTTTAAGCTCTCTAGTGAACAGTGGTCGTCATGAAAATGAGAAATAAATACGGCTGACCAGCGAAGGTCTCTAATCTTTTCTGTTTCAAAACGAACATCAGGAAATGCATAGCAATTGTGACTAAAGGGATTTTCAAAAATAGGATCAAATGCTATTTGAGTACTTCCGCAATCCAATTGATAGCCCGCATGAAGGATACGAGAAATTTTCACGTCCATAAAATACAACCGGTCTTGCGCATAATTTTGAATATCACAGAATTTGGTCTAAACATCCAATTTTTTTAGATGTTCAAAATATTGACAGAATCAATTTATCTCCTTATAATTAACTTAACGGTTAATTAACCGTTATTTTAAATAAGGGACAAATGCAAGATCGATTGACACTCACATTCTCGGCCCTTTCAGACCCTACTCGCCGGGCCATCTTGGCCAAGCTTGCATTGGGTGAAGCCACCGTAAAAGATCTCGCAAAGCCTTTTGATATGTCGGGACCTGCCATTACAAAGCATCTCAAAGTTTTAGAAAATGCAGGACTCATCTCAAGAAGTCGCGAGGCCCAGTGGCGCCCTTGCCGTATTGAGCCTGAAGCCCTAAAAGATGTTTCTGACTGGGTCAGCGAATACCGTCAAATCTGGGAAGAGAGTTTTGATCGCTTAGATGCTTATTTAAAGGCAATGACAAAAAAGAAAAAGGATAAAAAAAATGCCCGCAAAAAATAAGCCCAACGAAATATATATCACCCGAGTTTATGATGCACCCGTAACAATGGTATGGGATGCCTGGACAGATCCCAAGCAAGTTGCCAAGTGGTGGGGGCCTCGCGGCTTTACGATCACCACTCACCATAAAGATGTTAAGCCCGGAGGCACATGGAGCTACATCATGCACGGTCCGGATGGCGTCGATTATCCTAACGAAACTGTATTTCTCGAGGTCGAAAAATATTCTCGTTTAGTATACGATCACGGCAGCGATGGCAAAACACCACCGCTATTTCGGGTGAGTGTTAACTTTTCAGAAAAGTCTGGAAAGACGACAATGGAAATGAGCATGGCGCTTGCCACAGCTGAAGCCGCAATTGAAATTCGTAAGTTTATCAAGCAAGCAGGCGGGGATTCCACTTGGGATCGACTCGCTGAATATCTCTCTGCAACAGATAAATTTGTGATCAATCGCACGTTTAATGCGCCGATGGATGTGGTCTTTGATATGTGGACCAATCCAAAACATCTTTCGCAATGGCTTCCGCCCACTGGTTTTAGCATGAAATTTCTCAGCGTAGATATCAAGCCTGGCGGCGCTGGCTTTTATTGCATGACCGGTCCTAACGACATGAAAATGTACGGAAAGACAAACTATCTAGAAATCACAAAACCTAACCGCATAGTCTACACTCAAATTTTTTGTGATGAAAATGGTAAGACCACTCGCCATCCCATGTCTCCGACGTGGCCAGAAACCATGCTCACAACCCTCACTCTCGCAGAAGAGGACACAAATAGCACAAGGGTCACAATCAATTGGGAGGTCTATGGCGAGGCCACAGCGGCCGAACGTGAGACTTTTCATAAGGCCAAGAGCGGCATGACTCAAGGTTGGAGCGGATCTTTCGAAAAACTAGAAGAGTATCTTCAAAAAGTAATTTAATATTACGCCATGCCAAACATGCCACTTTTGGCATGGCTTGATTGCTCAAGAAAAATTCCACGTGTTAAACAGTCCGCAACAAGGGTAAACTCTTGGAGGATGTTTAACGAAATGGAAAATTTATGCGCTTAGTGCCAATGCTACTTTTGTTTTTCGCAATTATTTCGTCCGCTTCGCTTCATGCGAAAACTGTCCACTACGAATTAAATATTGAAAATAAATCGCTGAATATAAGCGGAAAAGGTAGCGTCGACTTCGCTCTCACTGTCAACGGTGGCATCCCCGCACCAACACTCGAATTTACTGAAGGCGACGAAGCCGAAATTGTCGTAAAGAACTCTCTTCCGAATGAAGAAGCCTCGATCCACTGGCATGGGATTCTTCTTCCACCCCTTGAGGATGGCGTTCCGTATTTGAACACTCCTCCCATTCTCCCAGGGCAATCACGAACATTTAAGTTTTTGATCAGACAAAACGGAACCTATTGGTATCACTCACACACAGACCTGCAAGAGCAAAAAGGTGTCTATGGAGCTATCGTTATTCACCCCAAAAAAGATGAAATCAAAGTCGATCACGATATCGTCGCTCTAATCAGCGATTGGTCCGATGAAAATCCTGATCAAATAATTAAAAATTTAAAAAAAGATGGCGACTATTATCTCTACAAAAAAAACAATGTGCGTTCATACATTGGCGCTATTAAGGCCGGTAAACTTTCTAATCTCCTCTCAAACGAATGGCAGCGCATGGGAGGAATGGACCTCTCCGACATTGGATATGATGCCTTTTTAATTGACGGAAAAACCAATTCACAACTTTTGATGGCCCATCCTGGGCAAAAAGTTCGCCTCCGAATTATTAACGCTGGATCATCGAGCTATTTTTATGTCTCGCTCGCGGGTCTGCCGATGCAAGTGATCTCCGCCGATGGAAAAGATATTCAGCCTATCATGACAAAAGAACTTTTGATGGGGATGGCTGAAACCTATGATGTTATATTCACAGTTCCCGAGCACAAAAACTATGAGCTCCGAGCAACAGCTCAAGATGTCACAGGTTTTGCTTCGGCTTGGATCGGAATGGGTGAAAGAGTATTTTCTCCCGACAAACCAGGGCCTGATCTATATTCAACGATGGATCACTCTGCTCATGCGAGCCACGCAGAACACAGTGGACATGCGTCCGCTCCTGTTGCAGATGCACACAGCTCTCACGAGGCGCATGCGGGTCGCCGTTAAAGCACACAGTTGATGTTCCACCGAATGGCACACGAGTTATTGAAGTTTATACGAATGAACCTGGCGTTTGGATGCTCCATTGTCACAACCTTTACCACATGCATTCGGGTATGGCCCGAGAGCTCAAGTATCTAACTTTTAAACCGTCAAATAGTATGGCAATGCATGCCAATCACGATCCGCATTTGCATGATCACTTATATTACTCGGGGTCAGCTCAAGCCGCTACAAATCGTGTCGAGCTAAATGTGAAGGCGTCGCAAACCTGGAATGAATTTGAACTTCGTGCTGAATCAACAAACAAATCCGTTCTTCCATTTGATGTTAGAGACCGATGGGACTTCGAAGGCGATGCACTTTATAGTCGCTGGTTCGGAAATTATCTAAATCTAATGGCCGGTGGAACTGCCTTCAATAGCAAAGGTTATGGAATGGTTGGCATTGGATATCTTTTGCCATCACTTGTTGAATCAAGAGTCTTTGTAAGCCACGAAGGTAAGTTGAGACTGGATCTCTTGAAGCATCTTCAATGGACCTCTTTGGTCTTTACCGACCTAGAGTATCGCTGGCGCCCCAGATGGGATGCCGATCATGAAAGCGAAATTAAGGCTTCTCTGATGTACGGACCCTCTCGGGATTGGTCTGGTGGCTTTTTGTTTACTAATGATTCCATTGGTGTTGGAGCTCAGGCGAAATTTTAATTTAAAAAAAATTCTCTAACTCCGAAACATCGTTGATCGACTCGGCCTCGCATTATTTTTTTCAATAGCTTCAAGCTCTGTGTGCAATTTTAAAGCTAAGTTGCCCTGACTTGATTCGACCAAATAAGCTGGGTTTTCGGTCGAGCCATTTCGCTTAATTGTTTTTCCTTTTATCAATTTAGAAACGGGCTCGGTAAAAATATCTCGTACCGTGCCGCTGATATAACGGCCCATCCACTTCCACTGCACTGCCGAACCGATTGAATACACTTTTAACGCATTTTTCATTTTTAAAAATCTAGTCAACATTCGGGACAAAATCAAAAGAAAGGTGGCTGTCTCTAAGCAAGACAGCCACCATATTAGAAGCCTCGAAATAGGCTATCGGAAGGAGTTTGTGAGGGGTTAGGTAACTTTAACTTCTTTGTTCTGTTCTTTTTTAGGATTGAGTAGTTTATTAAAAAAACCACCCTGCACTGTTTGAATTTCAATCGTTCGGCTTTTGATCGCCTCCGCCTTTGGAATAGCTACATTCAAAACCCCATTTTCATAATGAGCTTCTATTTTTTCAGCTGCAACTGTTGAGGGCAAAATAAAACTGCGCTCAAACTTTCCATAAAATCTCTCGTGACGAAGCGTATTGCCACCATCTTGCTCGCTGAATTCACGCTGGCGTTCACCAGAAATTACAAGCTTGCTATCATGAACCTCAATTTTGATGTCTTCTTTTTTTACACCAGGCACATCGAAGGTGATTAAATAATTATCTTTTGACTCACTGACATCACAGCTCGGATTAAAATTTTCAGTGCTTAAAGAACTCAGGCGAAAAAAATCGTCCGCCATGCGATCAAAGTCTTCAAGCATGCCTCCCATTCCTGTGGGAGATAGAGCACGACGTGGCCATACAATCTCTGCTGACATTGGATTTAACATTCTCATTTTACCTCCTATGGTTAGCGGTTTTAATTTTTTAAAACCCTTCTCTGTTTTTAATTTGTTGTTTTAAAAGGATCTGTCAAGGTCCAGAACCAAACTTAAAAAATGCTGAAACCTTTACGTAAGTTCAACACTCTGGCCTTGAACAGGAACCAAACAATTCCAGCCAAAAGTATCCGTCAGACGCAAGCGCAATGCATCCGCTGCCGAAGCCTCACCATGTGTCACGAACACGGCCTTCGGTTTTAATTGCGATCCCTTAAGCCAATCTACTATTTCACAATAGTCGGCATGGGCGGACATATTTCCAAGTACTTTCACTTTCGCTCTGATTGGAACATATGCACCATGAATCTTAATTTCGGAAGATCCTCCCTCTAAAGCCTCTCCTCGCGTACCTGCCGCTTGAAACCCCGCAAGCACAATAACTGTACTTTCGAGCGGCCCAAACTGCTTAATATGATGAAGAACTCTTCCTCCACTGATCATTCCACTGGCCGAAATGATCAGCATAGGCCCCGATTTTTTATTTAAAGATATAGATTCTTCCACGGATCGAACATATTTGACGACATGACAAAGCTCTTTGGACTCGGCTTCAGACAACTTGTGGAGCTCATGATGTTTTATAAATAGCGCATTTACATCCGTCGCCATTGGACTATTTAGGTACATCGGAATCGCAGGTATCCGATGACTCTTTTTTAGCTGCCAAAGATAATACATGATTTCTTGTGCTCGACCAACAGCAAACGAAGGAATCACAATTACACCCTTACTAAGCTCTACTTCTTTAATGATCTTCTCGAGTTCAAGAGAAGGATCGACTGATTCGTGACGGCGATTTCCGTAGGTCGACTCAGTTATCAGATAGTCAACCGGTGGCATTGGAGTCGGCTCAAAGAAAATTGGATTATTTGGGCGTCCAACATCCCCCGTAAATCCAATTCTAATTTTTCCGATAGTTACGATCACCGAAGAAGCGCCAAGAATATGCCCTGCATATTTAAATTCGAATCTTACATTTGAAAAAATGTCTTTAATTGAATTAAACGGTATTGTTTCAAACGACGACAGCGAGGCTTTTGCCTCTTCCAAAGTAAAAAGAGGAAGTGCTGGGCTGTGCTTAGATTTTTTATGCTTATTGAGATAAGCCGCCTCCTCTTCTGCTAAAAAACCGGCATCCGGAAGCAGAATTTCACAAAGATCACGTGTCGCAGGAGTTGAATACACTCTTCCCTTAAAACCATTTTTTACAAACAGTGGAATGTATCCCGAGTGATCGATATGTGCATGAGTTAAAATAATAGCATCAATTTCCGAAGGATTTACTGGAAAGCGTTCCCAATTCTGAAGTCGAAGCGATTTGACTCCCTGAAACAAACCACAATCTACCAAAATTTTTTTGTCGCCAAATGAAAGAAGATACTTAGAACCCGTTACTGTGCCAGCACCCCCTAAAAATTGAAGTGATATCATGGAACGGATTTTTTCAAAGGCACTTTGCCATTTGACTCAACATAGGACTTTAAAAACTTCAAATCGTCTAAAACTTCTTTGGGAATATTAGTGCCACCTGAGCCCGTGTACCCCATTACCATCTCTTCTTCATATTCGTGGTAACATTTATGACTGAACACGAACGCAAACTATGAGCCAAGGCCTAAGGCCCTCAAATAGCTTTTGAGAGGAATCGTTGTGACAAGTTGGCCCAAAAAAAATTTAAAATTTGCAAAACTGACCCATTTCGACCCAGCACATAAAGTCATTTTTGACTATGCACTCAATTTAGATTTTTTGTGCGCTGATCACGCCGTTGGAGAACAAATCTCAACCAAAAACCCATTGCAATCTCTTACGTATGACACAATCTGTCCCCAGGGTTTCGTCATAGGCTTACTCACCGCAACGGCTCCAGCAAGCACAGCGGCATTAAACGCAGATTCTACGTCTTTCGTTACAAATCCAATTTCAAAGGCTGAAGGATTTTTTTGTAAATTAGATCTTTCGTATTCAAAGCCATGTGAACTCGCGGTCTCGTGGTTTACAAATCCTAATTTAATTTCTCCGGTTATCATTTCTCCATATTGATTTTCATGCGAAAAGCCTTTTTTTAAGCCAAATGCTTTTTCATAAAATTCCATCGTCTTTAAGACATCATCAACATAGAAAAGTGTGTAGCCAAGTTTCATAAAATGCCTCGCAAAAACAAAGAATTGCTCTAAAAAATTAGAGAGGAACGCTGACGTTCACCATCACCTGACAACCAAAGTACGGTTCAAGCAAGAGTGATGCGTGAGAATACGAAGTGAACCCCAAAACAATTGCGAGCATGACGAAAATTTTTTTCACAATTCCCTCCCGGAAATTCTAAGAATACAGGTCCATGAGTGTCGATCGCAAATCATTATTTCATCAATTCAACTAGCTGATCAAAAGCCAAGCCCCAGCCCTGCTGAAAACCCATGGCCTCATGTTTTTTACGACCTTCTTCATCGGCATGTGCAACTACGGCTTTATATAAAGTACCCTTATCTGTTTTTTCAAAAAGAATAGTTGCTACAAACTGAAATCCCAATGGATCTAGTGGTGGCGCAGGCCTAAATCCTTTTGTCATCATTCCTGTCCAAATTAATTTTCTATTCGCTTGGACTTCAAGGTAGCAACCATGATTATCCGCTTTTTCGCCGTTGGGGCCTTCCATCCGGTTAAAGAACTCCCCACCAGCATGCAAATCAATTCGGCAGTCTGTTACTTTCCATGGTCTTGGGCAAAACCATTTCATCAAAGTTTCTGGATGAGTCCAACCCTTCCAAAGTTTTTCTAATGGCAACGAGGTAATTCTCTCAAATACCAAATCTAGTTGTGGATCTATAACAATTATTTCAGACATTTAAACTTCTCAGTTTACCCGTGAAAAACGGCTTCAATGTTGTGTCCATCTGGATCAGTTATAAAAGCGCCATAATAATTTTCATGATAGTGGGGCCTCGGGCCCGGCTTGCCATTGTCTTTGCCTCCAGCTGCAATGGCTGCTGCGTAAAACTCATCAACTTTTTTTTTGCTATCAACTCTGAAAGCAACGTGAACGTGTGGCTTATTAGGAGTTCCTTCCGAGATCCAAAAATCAGTTTTTGGTGGCTCGCCAAATCCACAAACTCCTGCGCCACCGGTATATTCTTTTGGAATCTCCATCAACATTTTGTAGCCAATAGGTTTCAAGGCATTTTCATAAAAAATTTTACTTTTTTTATAATCACTTACGTTTACGCCAGTATGATCAATCATTTTTTCCTCGGTTTTTTAAGTAAGACTCTCAGCCACCGACTTGATGTCGGCAACTTCAAGTATATGGTTATTGGGACGGTGCTTTGCACATGCAATCATTGCGCGACCAACTTCTTCGAGCCGGCAGAACGAACCTCGAAAGATAATTTTTAATACCGGAAATAAAATGGACTCGAAAGTTTTGAACCCTCTCTTAAGATTTTTTTGTCCCGGCGAAGAATACATAGCACCAGGCCGAAACATATATCCATTTTTAAAAACACGAAGCAGCTCGTTCTCAGTTGCTGCTTTGACTTGCGCCCAATTTTGACCACTTTTCGCATCTGTGTGCATGCCCGTCACATAGCAGAACGTGAGATCAGGGTTGAGAGGTTTCAGACGATTTGCCATTTCTAAAGTCAGATCGTAGGTCATGCGCTTATAAGCTTCTTTTGACATTCCAACCGAAGAAACTCCGAGACAAAAAAAGCACGCATCGTAGCCAGCCAATTCTTTCTCAATAGGAGCTAGATTAAGAAAATCCTGATGAAGAATTTCGCGCAATTTGGCATGAGTATGACCGCAAGATTTGCGCCCAATGACTAAAACGTTTGAAACGTATGGATTCTTAAGACATTCAAGAAGAACACCTTCTCCAACCATTCCACTTGCACCGGTGATTATGACTTTCATAGATTATTCCTTATATAGTTAAATTTGTGACGAAATCGATTTCGTCTAAATTCACAAACCAAGTTTGTCCATTTCGTCTTTTTCATAATCTCCATCTTCACCAGGATAGCGAAGAATACTATCGAACTTTCCAGTCTCCTTCGCCGAGGCCCAAACAATGCTTTCGCCAGCAGGAACAATATTAGGTTCAAGCTTAAAAACCGAGTCTTGATAGGCATCCTTTGCAGAAATCAACTTCCACCCTTTATCTTTAAACATTTGCAACAAATCACCAAGAAAAAGGGCATTCAAAAGACTGTGGTGAATAAGAATCGTATGCTTAATTTCTCGGCCGTAAACTTTTTTAGCAAGGTCGTTATAAAACAGAGCCCTGCTCCACATGTGTTTTAAATAAAAATCACGATACGGTTTTATATCTGCATTTGGGTTTTTTAAGAGACGGTCTCGCAATCTTGAATCTACGTACCAATCCGAAGCATCAATACTCACATAGCCTTGGCTGTAGCCTCTTTTCTTCAATTCTAACCGCATCTGATTTCTTTTATCTGCTGTTTCCCCTTCTTTAAGGAAAGGAAATCGATAGATCCTCGCAAAGTTTTTTAAGCCCTCGATAAGTGGCTCGACCTTTAAAAAATCATCTCGATAGGTCTCAAAAGACATTCTAGGAGAATTAAAATAAAGGTGTGAATAGCTATGGCTACCAATTAGATGTCCTTTTGCGTCCCAGGCTTGGAGTAGATTTCTACCAATCGGATTGTCAATTCTCATTCCACAGACGAACAAGGCCGCTTTAATCTTAAATTTTTCAAAAGTGTTCAGAATCTTTTCATTTCTTTCTATTGGAGTGAGAATTGGTGATTGAGTTACTTCAGGATCATCCATGGTAAAACTGATTTCAGTTGCTGAACCAAATGGGCCCGTAAATAACAAAATTAGAAATATAAATTTCATAGAGTTCCTCAAATGATTTTTTTCAAAAACATCAATGCTTTACTTCATTCCATTGTTTTGTAAGCACATCGCAAATAGCGCCATCAAAACTAACAGCCTTCATCAATTCAATCTCTGAGGCGTGCCCCCAAAACCAAGTGCCATCAGAGTTTGGATTATAGCTCCGCTTATCAAAAAAATTATATCTTTTAAGCTGAATACCACCGCTCGTCATTTGCCGGGATACAAGCTCTTTTACTTCGTCTATAAGCTCAGTTGGTATTTCAAATCCTGATTGCTCTCGCCATTTTTTTAAAAAATAAAATCCACGTAAAAAATCGTATTCATAAAATCGCGGAAACCTTATCTCGAGCCAATTGGCATCTATTACATCACCTGTTGATTCTTTGCGAAACAGCCTGTGCTTCAAAAGGTAATTTGCACCCTTATCTAAAAAAACTGTTTCCGCATCCGTAAGATCGCGCTGTCTGCAAAACAGAACTGCTTCCAGACATGCAATGGTAGTCACGATAGAGCTTTTTGGAATTGGCTTCGAATATGCTTTTTCGTCGCAGTTAAGCCCGCCATCCGACAGTTGATATCGCAAAAACCAATTGCGCATCCAAGGTAATTCTTTATCCACCTCAACATCGGCATTAAACAAAGCCTGATAGATATTGCCGACCGCGCAGAGACAAGCAATCTTTCGGTAGGGATCGGTGCCCGCTGGAACCTCATCCTCTTCAACCGGAAACATTGGCAAATAGTGATAACTCAGGACCTCAACCATTTTAGATGTAGCCGATCGAGGTATTTCTTTCGCTAGTCCCATTTCGTTCAGAAGACACATGTGCCACCATGGAGAATCCCATTTAGGCCAATAGGGATCACGTTCAATACTTTGCAAAGCTGATGGCGAAGCCAAGTACGCTATAGAATTTTGAACAGCCTTCATATATTTCACTCACTCACCGATCTCAGATGCTAGCCCAAAATTTCAAGAACTTCAGCTGCTGCCACACGCACCGCTTTGCGCTCATCAGTCTTTAAAAGTTGGATCAACATTTTTTTCGACTTTACGACACCAAATTTTCCGCAGGCAACACAGGCTGTTTGCCTCACATACCATTTTGGATCAGAAAGCAGTTTTTGAACTTGTGTGCTTGCTGAAGAATCACCAATTTGTATCAATGCATACAGTGCATTCACACGAATTCCGCCGCTCTCATCTTTCAGAAGCAAAGAAATTTCTTTGACGCCTTTTTTATATTTCATGAGACTTAGGCCCTTAACGGCATGAAGTCGCACGGTCATGCGCTCATCTTTTAACGCCTTGATAAGCAACGGGGCTGCACGTTTGTCACCAATGGCGCCTAAAGCTTGCAGAGACCATTTCCGAACCCTGGGAGACTCTTTATTTTTAGCAGCCTTGATGAGCAACGGAACAGTCGATTTGCCAATTGCGACCAGGTTTTGAATTACTTTTTCAGCAATCTTGTCACTTGATGTGTCGAGTTTTTCAATGAGATCCGGAGTGTTTGTTTTGTTCTTCATTTCTGTTATGGTGGCAGACCGACTTTATTTTGTTAAGCGTTTCAATAATTATATTTCGATACTCATCTAAGTATTTGTTTTTCCAAGAAAATGCTCCTCGTAGACAGCATTGGTATTGTGGTGTAGGATGGTGTTATGTCGACGTCAAAAACAGTCCGTCTTACTGATAAGCAGTTTGAGCAAATCGGAAAAGCTCTGGCCGAGCCACGTCGCTATATGATTTTGAAACAAATCGGATCTTGCAAAGGCGATATCCCTATGGGTTGCAGCGCTTTGCAAGAAGAGCACGAGATCAGTGCCGCGACACTTTCTCATCATATCAAAGAACTTGAAACCGCGGGCTTGGTAGAAATCACTCGCGAAGGCAAGTTTATGCGTATGTCGGTTCAACGCGACGTTTTGCACGCTTACCTAGAAAAGCTTTCAAAAATCTAAACCGCAGGCTCCAGCCGCCACAAAATTCCTTGTCTTTACGCAAGACCCACTGACTTTCGAGGTCCAAAAACCGGCCGCAGCTCTTCTATATTCGATCTGAAGCTAATTTTGCCAACACTTCGATATTTATCTAATCGTCACATTGACAAAAACATTTTCATTTCGATATTTGTCTAAGTGTCGAACAAAAATAATAACTCCGAACAAATCGGACCTTCAGATCTCTAAAGGAGACAAAATGAAAAAGTTAACTGGCAAAGTAGCAATCGTGACCGGAGCCTCTAAGGGAATTGGCGCTGCCATCGCAAAAGAATACGCCGCCAACGGGGCTTCGGTCGTGGTCAACTACTCTTCAAGCAAAGAAGACGCCGATAAAGTCGTAAAAGAAATTATCGCCAAAGACGGCAAAGCCATCGCCGTGCAAGGAAGCGTTGCCAAAGCCGATGACGTCAAAAGAATTTTTGAAGAAGCTAAAAAAGCTTTCGGAAAATTAGA
>CANCBY010000010.1 GCA_947374445.1 Pseudobdellovibrionaceae bacterium | reverse complement strand
CGGAAAATCAAAATTGCTGCGTCTAGCACCATCAGGTCCCTTGCTCTCGGGTTTGAACTTGCCTGTGAGTAAGCCTCCAGCCAGAGGGCTCCAAACCATAAGTCCTAATTTTTGATCTTGTAAAAGCGGAGTCACTTCGCGTTCAAGATCTCGTCCAGCAATAGTGTAGTAGGCTTGGACACTCTCAAAGCGAGTCCAATTTTTTCTATCGCTAATGGCGAGAGCCTTCATGATCTGCCAGGCCGCCATATTGCAAAGTCCTATGTAGCGAACTTTGCCACTTCGAACTAAATCATTGAGTGTCGCTAGCGACTCTTCGATTGGTGTGAGAGGATCAAATCCATGGAGCTGATAAAGATCGATGTGATCTAATTGCAATCGCTTGAGGCTGGCGTCGACCTCGTTCATAATATGAGCTCGTGATTGCCCGCGCTGATTTGGTTTTTCGCCCATGATGCCGGTGGATTTTGTAGCGATCACGAGTTCTTCGCGTGGCAGGCCAAGGCTCTTAATGGCTTGCCCGAGAAGGAGCTCGGACTCCCCCAGTGAATACACGTTAGCGGTGTCGATAAAATTGATTCCGGCATCAAATGATATTTTCACAAGCTCATTGACTGCTTCTTGCTTGAGGCCGCCCATGACCTCCCAGAATCCTTTGCCACCAAAAGTCATTGTGCCTAAGCAAAGCTCAGAGACATAAAGTCCTGTCTGTCCAAGAAGTCGATAGCGCAAGGGAGGCTCCTTTTTTTGAGAAGATTTCAAAAATACGAAATGAGGTGTCTGATCCTATACCCTCAAAGCTCAGGATGTAAAGCTGCCGAAAAGGGGTGTGTGGCCAAATATATGACATTGTGCTTTTGCGATTCAGGCCTATTTTGCATCTCAGGTCGGCGCAAGGAATGCACGTTATCGCAACATGAAAATAGTGGTAGTTTTAGTCAGTTTTTTACTTTTTCAGGCTTCTTTGGCATTCGCCGAAACTGCTAGCAACTTGCAGTCACCGATGCCGGCCGAACTATCTTCTGTTGAATCGATTCAAGCCGTTGATCTTTACATTCCGGAGGCGGTTGTTATTCAAGCTCAAGGTGAGCTAAGGATTAAAACGAGTGGGGCCGAGTATATTCTGAACGAGCCCACCCACGGCGAATCTCTTCGCAACTCATTTGAATCTTTGGGACAAGTGGAAAAAACGGCGTTTACAAGCAAACGAAAACAATTCTTAGGTTTTGCCGCTAAAATTTTAAACGCCTTGAAGTATGGATTGGCCGTTGCCGCTAAGATTAAGGGTAAGATTTCAGACCATATTCAGAATATTCAAGATCAACGTCTGGCTGAAGAAATGTCATTGCGAAGCCCCGGTGTGCGTGAGGATTTTTTTGCGAGTCAAGAACGTGGTCTTGAGGAACGAAAGAGAGAGGCCTCTGTACAGCAACAACGAAGTCTAAAAACAAGAGCCGAAGAACAGGTTCTAATAAGACTTCAAGGGTTGGACCAAGTTTTGTGGGAGCAGGCACGCCTTTTTTCAGGATGTAATGAGGCAGGAGTGGCCATGGCCGTGGGCCTTCAATTGTTGGGCGGACAAGGCGAATCGGGCTGGGGTGGCCTTGTGGATGTTGGGTTTACTCTTGGTGGAAATTTAAATGATAAGTCCTTTGTGTTTCAAATTTTCAAAGAAAATGAAGTCTATAAAAGCTCGACAATGCCCGCTATTTTTATGGCGGGTGCTGTGGGTAAATTAGGTGGCTATTTGGCAAATCAAAAGCAGGGGGAGTTGATTCATAGCGGAACTTCGTTTTATCCGCCGATGGCTCCTGCGTTTAGTTCGTCGACAGACAGCCAGTTTTTTAGCGGTGCGAGTTCCGGCCTGACGTGGCCGCCGTCGCCTATTGGCGATATGCTGACATATACGAACTCTCTCAAACGCAGTGTGGTTTTAAGATTGAGTGTGTCGCCGAAGATGAAGGGGTTTATTCGAATCGAATCTAGTTTGGGTGCCAGCGCTTGGAACGAAGCGATGACGTTAATTCGAGAGCGTTTGGGCTTTATCAAGAAACACACCGAAGGATCGGAGCAAGGTGCTTACTATATCCTAGCTGAGAAAATAGCACCTCTGTGCTCTCAAGTTTTTAACTAACTAAATTTTGGGATTGAGTTTTTAAGCCTCTAAACGCAAAAAACCCCCAGTTTTAAGGCTGAGGGCTTTTTGCATTAAAAAGAAATAGAAACTATTTCTTTTTAGCAGCTTTTTTTGTCGCTTTTTTAGTTACTTTTTTCGCTGCCTTCTTAGTTGCTTTTTTCTTAGCCATTTTATCCTCCAGAGGAATTGGTTTGTTTAATCATAATGACGCAAAAAAAATGTTTTGTCAAATTTCACCTAGACCATCAATTAAAAAAATCAAATCAGTTTTCTAATTTACAAAAAGTCTCGCGAAAATGATTTTGAAAATTCACTGAGCTGCACTTCAAAAACTTATTTTTTATGTCTGATTGTTCGACAGTGGAGCTCTTTGTTGATCGAATTAATGCAAAAAAATTTAAAATGATTTTTTATAGCGAGTGGTTTACTTGCCCGTTCCAAGCGGAGTGCAAATGCTTTCGATTAAAATATCGCGACCCCAAATGCTCGAAATGATTTGGTCTTTCGGAGTTCTTAAAAAACCTTCGCCATAAAAGCGAAGCTCATATTGGGGGACAAAACCTTCGTTGCTAAAAAAATCGTGATCTTTTTCGGTAATATAAGTCGTAATGCCCTCAGCTTGTCCGATCAGTGTTTTTTGATTTTTTTGAGTTTCAATCTTTTTGTTCAAGACTGACTTCTGATTGATTCTGATTTCACAACTAAGACTTTTGGCAAGCGCCGAACTTGGAAATAAAGCGAGTGTCAGCAAAGACGACCCCGAAATAAAAAGTACAGTTGAGAGAAAAGTTAGATTTTTGATTGTTTTCATCAGAAGTCCTTTATTTGGTGGGCCGATTTGCATGTTCGATATGAAGCTCAATGATTCATCTGAATTCTTATGGGATGAATTGGATTTGTCAAAAAGATAGACAGTGTTTTATCTGCTTTGGCGGGTATTCTTCGGCTATTCAATAGCGTTGGATGGATATTATTTTATTATCGGGTACAATGATCTTATGCTTTCGTGGGTAAAGACTTTGACGATTTTATCGATTCTTCACATCGCAGCGGTGTTGGCTCTCTCTTTAGAGTCGTCGGCGGACTGCACCTCAGACACCTACGGCTATCCCAAATGCGGGATGGGGCAATGTCTCAATGACGAGCACGGCAAAGTTATTTGCAGTCCTAAAGCTGGCGGTGGCTGCGCTAAAAATATCTATGGTCAGGTTGAATGTGGGCCCGGTCAGTGTGTGACTGATATCTACGGGAAAGTGGTTTGCAGTCCTCGCCCTGGTGGCGGTTGTGGATCTGACCCTTATGGCAAGGTGATTTGCAATTAGAACTCTAGATCTGAGATCACTCTAGAATTAGATGCACAAACTTAAGATACCGAAGTTCATGGCAGGCGTGCGGAAATGGGTGATCCATTCCTTGGCCTGAGACTCTGAGTATCTGACCTTTGCGACGGACCTGAGAGAGAGACTCATTGATGATTTCAAAAAAATGATTAAAGGAAACATGGCTTGAGCAAGAGCTCAAAGAGAGCTCGCCCTGAGGACTTACTCTTTTGGCTGCGGCGGCAAAAAGCTCTATGTATTTTGCCTTGGCCAGATCGATTTGGCTCTCAGAGTGGCTCATCGATGGAGGGTCGACTAAAATATGATCCCACATTTCTTTTTCGCCTTTGAGATAGTCAAAAACATCGAGCCCCAGGCCGACATGGGTTGCGGGAGTCAGGCCATTCAGGGCCCAGTTGTCTTCAGCCATTGCAATTGCGCCCTTTGAGACATCGAGGCTTGCGACACGGCTCGCGCCGCCAAGGCCTGCGTAAACTGAAAATCCGCCGGTATAGCTAAAAAGATTGAGAACACTTTTTCCGCGGCTGATTTGCCGAACAAACTGGCGGTTGTCCCTTTGATCAAGAAAAAATCCAGTCTTTTGACCCTTTTCAAGATTCACTTTGAAGAGCGCACCGTTTTCTTTGACGATGACTTCGCTCTCGGCGGGTTTTCCGCCGAGGGGCTCTGTTGTTCTTTCGGTGTTGCGTCTGGTTTTTTCGATCACTGATTTGCACTCGGTGTTGGCAAGCAGCCAGTCACTGATCATGGTTTTATCCCAGAACTCACTAGGGCCTTGCCCGTCGAACTGCACCACCGCAATGTCTCCGTAAACATCGCAAACTAGACCAGGTAAAAGATCGCCTTCGCCATTAAAAAGGCGGTAGGCCGTGGTCAGAGGAGATCGCACGGAGCTACGGATTTGGTAAGCTCTTGCCATTCGCTTTTCAAAAGTCGATCGTTGGGGTGGGGATTTGTCTAGGCTTAAAATGCGCACACACAAGGCGCCATGGGGGTCGTAAAGGGCCCAGGCCAAATCTTCGCCCTTGTTGTCTAATAGTAAAGCGAGTTGTGCGGTGGTCACCTTAGGAGCGGGAACGATGGCTTCTTTGAAAAGCCAAGGGTGTCCTTGCAGAACAGTTCTTCGTAAATTGCGTGCTAATTTAATCTTCAATAGAGCCATGGCGGCAGAAGATAATCAGTGCGGCTCTGAATGCCAATCGAAAAGCATTTGGGGTGCAAAATTTCATTTAAAATAGACCCTGAGAGTCTTGAGGTTTGCAGTTGGCGTAGATAATCTACTGATTCGTCTTTTTGTTCGACGGGTTGATTTTTAGCGGTTTGGAGAGATTATGTTTTTGAAATCAAAATTTATGGTGCCAGTTTTGGTCGTTGTCTTTGGATACCTGTCAGTGCCTGCAAGTGCGGCTGAGCTTCAGACCAACACGACCTTTATGTCGGAAGCCCCTGCGTGGATCAACAAAACTCGCATCGACAAGGTTTCAGATAAAATTCAGTCTTATCTTGAGTGGAGCATCCGTCGGGTGACGGTGGTCTGGTATAAAGATCAAGACTCTTTTGGTAAAGCTCATGGCTATGGGCCGACGGTATTGGCGTTTTCGCGCAAAGCCGACAATACGGTACATCTGGGGCCGAGAGTGACGACTCAGAACTTCGATCAGATTTTTGCGCATGAACTTTCTCACGTGATTTCATTTCAAAAGTACAAAGAGGCTATCCCTAAATGGCTTGAAGAAGGCTTGGCCAACCATTTGTCGCAAGCGGGTTCTGTTGATTATCAATGGCTTGCGGCGCAGCCAATTCCTGCCGATGTGCGAGAGCTTTCGCATCCATTTTCGTCTACGCCTGAGCAAGTTCGTTACCGCTATATAGCCTCACAGGCGCTTGTCGAGATGATTGCAGCCAAATGTGATTTTAAAAATTTGTTGCGCTTGAGTGTTGGCATGAAGATGGAGAGCTATCTCGATACCTATTGTCGCTTGCCAGATTTAAACCAATCTTTTCGCAAGTGGCTAGTTGAGCAAAAAGCTAAGAGTATCAAAAAATAATCAGTCTGCGACTCGGTTCTGAGAATTCACAGCGAACACGACCTCCGAAAATTGTTCATCGTTCGTGGGGTCTTCGAGCGAATTGTTGAAAGAGGGAAGTCTCTGTTTAGGGTTTTGACAGGTTTGAAAATTTGATCTGGTTGGTGTTTGGTTTTTGGCGGCCAAAGCATAAAAAGAGCCGATTTCGGTCGATTTTTTTGTTCACTCTTTTAATCTTTGGCCAATTTGGGTAGATTGCGATTTATGAAAAATATAGCACTATCACTAATTACACTGTTGATGAGTTTTTCGGTTTTTGCTCAGACGAGTTCTGACCCGCAAAAGCCTTATGTGATCTTGGCTTGCGAGCCTAAGCTGGCAGGCGATGAACGCTATAGCTTAGATATCGTCGTTGATGGAACATCGATCAAACTACTTATTCATATATTTGTTTTTGGCCAGGATCGCAGCGAGAACTTTGAGATGGAAGCTGTAGACCGAAGGTCATCGGATTCAACAATATTGAGAGCGACTTCGGCACCGGCCTTGATGCTCGTGGTGGCCAAAAAAGGCCGACTCAATGCAGCTGGCCAGCCTTCATTTGGCGGAGTTTTTCGCGGTGGCGGAGAGTATGGCGTTTACAATGTTGTCTGTGTTAAAAAAGATCCGCCTAAGCCACCAGCGCCTGAAAAAGTAAAAGCACCTGAATCAGCGGCCTCGGTGCCTGCTCCTGTGGCTTCGGCCCCAGTCTCAGCTGAATCAGCACCGGCGGTGGCTCCTGCATCGACGGATCATTCTTCTGGAGCTCCAGTTCCTTTCACTCCGTAGTTAGATCAAGACAAGATGTCTTTCGACCTCAAGGAGCGGTGATTTCAGGGGAATTATTTCGGCTTTGAGATCTTTGAATTTCTTTCGGGCGAAGAGCAGTTCCTCGTCGATTTTTTCTCGGCGTCCTTTGAGCAGAAAGTATTTGCCCTTTTGTCCGTAGTAATTTCGACTGAGTTCCAAAATCACATCTAAAGGTTTAAATGCACGAGCTGTGACTAACTCGATATTTTTGAGTTCCATTTTGAATTCCAATGGAATTTCAGCATGAACTTGAAGATTTGGGGCTAACCCACAGCATTGCTTGAGAAAGTCTCGTTTTTTTGCGCTCTTTTCAAAGAGATGCACTGTGGTCTCAGGAAGCGCCAAAGCATAAATCACTCCAGGCATTCCGCCTCCGGAGCCAAAGTCGGCAATGGCCTTCAGCTTTGGGTTTAACTGTGACAAAGGCAATAAGCAGTCGATCAGGTGGTTGTCGACCAATTCTTGCTGTGGCATTTGGCGGCTAAAAAGGTTGAGATCGCTATTCGCTGCCCATAATAGCGACATGTATTTTTGCAGGGCGGGCACTGCTTCAGCATTAAGGCCAAGCTGAAGAAGAAGTGGGGCTCTTAGGTCAAAAGTTTTAGCACTAGTCATCGCTTTCGTCATTGTTCAAAGATAAACGTAAGAGCAGGGGCAAATCAATTCTGATTAATCTGATCAAATTGAAGATTAAGATAGCCACGGCCTTGAAATGTGCTAAGGTCTCAGTACAAGTTTTCAAACAGGGGTATTCAATGCAAAATGGGACAGTTAAGTTTTTTAACACAAGCAAAGGCTTCGGCTTTATCACTCCAGACAGCGGAGCGGATTTATTTTTTCACATTTCTGAAATTCAAGGCGAGCAGCCTAAAGATGGTGACAAAGTTCAATTCGAAGTCGGACAAGGCAAAAAAGGTCCTGTTGCGACTCAAGTAACTGTTAAGCGTTAATAGCTAGCGCTATTACGAGCGACAGTTTTAAAATAACATTTTAATATTTTAATAATGTTTTAAAAAGGGAAGGATCAAACCTTCCCTTTTTTTTATTTTTTAGTTAAGGCCTATCGCCAGTAATGGCAAGTGTAGCCACCGGGATTTTTTTGCAGATAATCTTGATGAAACTCTTCGGCGCTAAAGAATGTTTGCTGCAAAACAACCTCAGTCGTTAGGGGCTTTTTCCAAGAGCCTGAACTTTCAATTTCCTTGATGATCTTAAGTGCTGATTCTTTTTGTTGCTCTGATTGGCAGAATATAGCCGAGCGGTATTGAGTGCCAACGTCATTGCCTTGGCGATTGAGGGTGGTGGGGTCATGGAGTTTAAAGAACAGCGTTAAGAGATCTTCAAAACTCAACTTTTCGCTGTCGAACTCAATTTGAATCGACTCCGCATGGCCCGTATTGCCTTTTTTTACGTCATTGTACGTGGCTCTTGTGGGGTCGCCACCGCAGTATCCGACCTGGGTATTGATAACACCATCGACTTTGCGAAGAAGCTCTTCGACTCCCCAAAAACAGCCTCCAGCCAAAACAGTGATTTGTTTGCTCATAAAGAATCCTTGCTGGTCTTTTTTAGGGAGTTCTTAAAAAGCCCTAAAAACTGACCATAGCCAGCGCTTTCAAGATCATCTATTGAAATAAATCGCAGTGAGGCCGAGTTGATGCAGTATCGAAGCCCGGTAGGAGCAGGGCCATCGGTAAAGACATGTCCCAGATGCGAGTCCGCGTACTGAGAGCGAACTTCGACGCGCTTTTGGCCCACTTTGTAATCTGACTTTTCTTGAATTTTGGTTTCAGCAAGAGGGCGAGTGAAGCTAGGCCATCCACAGCCTGAGTCGAATTTATCAAGTGAGCTAAAAAGAGGTTCGCCTGAAACAATATCGACATAAATGCCTTCTTGTTTGAGGTCATGGAAGGGATTCTGGAATGGCCTTTCGGTGTCTTCATTTTGTGTCACAGAATATTGAATTTCTGTGAGTTTTTCTTTGAGCTCGTTGGGGCTAGGTTTTTTAAATTTTTTGGGATCAAAGCTCATTTTGTGCTCACTCTCTTTTGCTAGGCGATTTTGCATTACTTTTACAATATATAAAAAGCACTGGGGAGGTAAATTTCATTGTGGACGAAATCTTTGATATCCGACATAGTCCCAGCCACAACGGTCCAATGTTAACATTTGATTCGATTACTTAAAAAACAGCGATGGCAGGAGAATTCTATGGCTAAAAAAGCAAAAAAGACTCGAGCATCAAAAGCTCCCCTCAAAAGCAACAAAAAAACTACAAAGAAAACTACTAAGAAAAAAAAGAAGGTCAGTTCCACTGATGCAATCGTTGTCGGCCTTGTCAATTTGGTGAATAAAAATGTGACTGCCAAAGAGCCGGCTTTACATATTGTTAAATTGATTTTTTATGCTTGTGGCCGTTTGATTCTAGAGCAAGAAGGCAGTCAGTCATTGCACGAGCAAATCAAATACGTCATAGAAGACTAGTAGAAGATTAACTCCAGGCTAGTTAAATCTTTTCGCATTAATTTTTGCGTCGCTGAGCTGGGCGGGGAGACATTGTCCTCGCCAAATGGATGTCTGATAAGCCTCATGGCGAACTTTGGTTGAAACCAAATCCACATCGATTATCGAATTAAAGTTAGCAAGTGCTGCCAAAAAAGCCAGGCGCAAAATGGTTTCTTCTTTATCGGGGCAGTTTTCGACTTTCAACGGCTTTTCATTGCGCTCCACTAAACGCGTTTCTTTAGATTCATTTTTATAAAAGATATTTATGTTTTTGGCTTTCTCCATAGTGAGATCGTAGGCCTCAATCTGGGGGCTTATTTTGACATCATAACAAGGGCCACAGTAGGTAGTATGACTTAGCTCCTTGGGTAATTTCGGCAAAAATGACAGACGACCTTCATCAACAAACTGCGCGCAGTATTTGCAAACCGCCGAATGACAAAGACCGCACTCAAGCGTGGCTTTTGGTTTTTGGCAAAATGGGCAGAGAGGGTGCTTCATCGATCGATCCTGACGTATTAATTTATCAAACTAGTTGTAGATGATATCCGTGAAATAAACATTTTTAATTTTAGCCTCTTTTAAAAGCCCATTGAGATTGTCGCGCATCAGCTCGCGCAGGTTCTCTTTGCCTTCTTTAGTTTGAATTTGTTCATAGGTCTGATCTGAAAGCGTGACAATGAGTCGATCGCGGATTTGAACTTTTTTTGCAATGATTTCTTGGGGGGCTGTATTGCCCTCGAGTTCAAGGTCGATATTAATTTTAACGATCCGTCGGCCTGTATTGCCAAGCAGGTTGATGATCACTGTTTCTACAGGAACAATTTTAGAAACATAGGGCTTTTCGGGAATAGGGGTTGCTTCTGATTTTGGCTTGGCCGTCTCAGTGGCCAGAGCTTCGGCCGCCTCTTTTTTTTTCGCTTTTTGAATCATTAGTCCGGCCCCAACAACAACAGCCATGTTGATGACGCCAAGGAGAATAAGAACGGCGACCGATTTTGAATTTGTTTTAGGACTGTTTGCGTCTTCCATGCAACCTCTTGGTTACTTTAGCTGAAGTCAAATCACTATTCAAAGCACTATTCAAATCACTTTGCTATTCGAACCCAGCGCCCGTTCTTATCAAGATCGAGCCTGATTTTTTTGAACTGAAGAGTTCTCTTTTTTTCATTGATTATAGCTTTAGTCTGCAAAATATCGTTTTTAGCTTCAAGTAAGAGCAATGTGGCTTTGGATCGAGAGATTAACTCAGTGAATGAAGTCGTGATCTGTTCGAGCTTTAGCGAGTGGCAGGGAAATAGCTGAGCCCAATCATCAGTGTTGGGTTGCGTTAGCCTTTCTTTGAGTGCCTTTTCGAAAGCAATTAAGCTTTTAAATTGGGGAGATTCGGTTGAATCTTTATCGCAAGCTTCTCTATTAAGTAATTGTTCAGCTTCTGAGGCATAAGTCGCAGATTCGTGCTGCTGACTTGAGACCCAGCCGAAATCTTTAAATTCGTTGATGGCGAGTTTTAGCAAGTTGGCTCTTAGGTTTGGTTCCTTTTGATAGTCGACTGAATCGGCCAGCAAAAGAGTGGCTTGAGGTCCCAGCGTGTGTTCGCGTTGGAGGTTATCTTGGTAAGTCACTTCAAAAAAATTACAAATTGCAAACTTGAGTGTTTCTGCATCAATTTTTTGCGGAGTTTGCTCGGTTCGAGTGATTGAGAAGAAATTCTTTTCAAGCCAAAAGCGGTCGTATTCTGAAGCCGAAGCAATGCCATGCAAATTAAAAACAACACCCTTGTGTGATTCTAGAATTTTAATCAGGCTTTGCAGGATATGTTTTTGGAGGTTCGCCTTTTTTTCAGGCCAAAGAGCAGGGGTTTGCAGTCTTTCTAGGCGAAGCAGTTCTGGATCTAAAAACTTCAGGTCAGGTCCTAGGCCTTCTTCCTTTTCAAATTTTTCTAGTTGTGCAAGATGACCATTCAAGCTCTTGCAGTCTGAACTGTTTTTTGGAGAGGCCGTAAAGAAGCAGTCTTCAAGCTCGTTGTTGGTGAGCAGGTTGTTTGCTGTTTCGAGTGCGCGAACATCAATGAGAGCATCCGATTTGGCAGGTAGAAGTGCTTCAAAATTTCTTGTCGGATCAACTTCTGTAAACGGAATTGATAGATATGTTTCGTGCTGGCTTTCCTTTTTTTTAATTTGTTCTTTGCAATTGAGTTGCTTCGAAAGGAGGGAGTCTTCTGCCAACGGCGGGGTGTTTTCGCTGAGTCGGCTAAGATCCTGATCTAATGGGTTTAACTGACGGTAAGTTGCAATTCTAGCTTCCGTTTTTGCAACCATTTTTTTGTCGCCAATACCCATATACGACTGCAAGAGAAGATTCAAGGACTCAGAGCTTTCAGTGCTTTGAACCGCTCTCTGCGACCAATTTAGAGCGGCACGATAGTCTTTTGTTTTGATAGCACTACGAGCTTCGTCAAGAGAGCTGCTCGCGAGTGTCGATTTGTCTCCCAGAAACCGCGACAAAACCCATCCTCCAAAATCACGATCAATTTCGGTTGTGACGTAGCTCCATTTTTCAGTTTTAACTGTTATCGATTTTTCGACACAGACTCGAGTGTTCATTGGAGGCGTTGAGAGAACTTCACTTTGAGTGTTAGCCTCTGCCCGTAAATTTAAGCCAGAGCTTTGAATAAGCTTGAGACGACATTTTTCCAAAAGTTGAACCTCCGAGTGGCTGTTTGCCAGTGGAGTGTCGAGATCTAAGCCCTTGCTAGTGAGAGATATAAAAAAAATTAGTATGAATAGAGAGTATTGAAGCGGGTTTGTTTTTTTTTGAGAGTTCAAAGGTCTCCGGTGCAATTTTGCGCAGGGAATGAGAAAACGAAAAAGAAAACATTTTCTTGGCCGATCATCATTCTAAAGTTTTGCAATTTAAAATTTCCACTTAAATGCTGCTGAGTCACAGTGTAGGCAGAAAGTGAACTGACCATCAAAGAAGTCCCGGCAACGGGCGAATCACCAGAGCAAAGGGCAACACCTGGACTGGTTTTCGAGAAATCACAATTTTCAACCGGCAAAGTGAACTCAAACTCTGCACCTAAATTTTTAAGGTTTTCATTTTGAAATTGAATCAAAGGGATGTCTGTTGCAGCAACTGGACCTTCGAACTGGCGGATAGAGTTGTAGCCATGGTTATTCGAGTAGCTCAGGTGCAGTTTGGTGTTGTCTCTATGGATAGAGAGAAGTTCCCCGGACGAAGGCTGAAAACAAGTCATCGCAAAACTTTGTGAAGTCGCCAGCTGAAAGGCAAGCTGGACGAGGGTTGTAAGCAGTATTGTTTTATTTTTTATATCTAAGATTTTCATGTTCAATATTTTCATGACCGATAATCTCATGTCTATGCGATCCTCCCAAAAAGTCTTAAGAAAGCACCATCAGCAAGACCAGTCCAACATTTGTAATGGCTTAAGTCATCCCCAAAAAAGGAGGGTCCGTATCATTTGCGGATGCTTGTGCCCCCTCTAGAAGAGTGGAATAATACTCATGATGCGGACGATAGCAAAAATTTTCAAAACCATTTTGGTTCTACTTTTGATTTGCTTGGGACTTCTTGCTTTTGCTTTTGTTAAAGCCGAATCTTTTTTGACCGTACAGCTGCGTTCGCAACTAGCCGAGTTGCTGGGACCACAAGGGGTTCAAGTTGATTTCAAATCGCTGAAGTTAGATTGGCAATGGGGCGGTATTCAAGTGCGCTTGCAAAATGTGGGAGTCTTTGGAACTAATTGCAGTCAGATTGACGTCGAAGAGGTTTCTTTCTCTCTCTCCGCTATCGGAGATTATGCAAAGCCTAAGGAACTGGTCCCTGACCTTCGTGTGCTTGTAAAAAATCCGACTTTGACTTGTGATCTGTCCACTTCAAAGGCTCAAGAGCCAGCGGCCCCAGTGTCGGTTGCTCCTATTGCTATTCAACAACTAACTGACTTGCGATTAAAGCAGCCGTTTCTAAAGGATTTGCGTTTAGACGTCAGTGTTGAAAAGTTGAATCTTGAGCTTCGTCGTGAAAGTCACAGACTGTTAGTTTTGAAGGATATTTCGTCGGATTTTCGTCTTGAAAATTTGAGCTCACCATTAAAAATGAATTTAACTGGAATGGCAAAGCTAGATCAGCCAGCTGTGCCATTTTGGTTGGTATTTTCTTTTGCTTCAGATTTTAATTACCAGAATGGAAAGATTATTTTTGATCGCATGCTGGGGCAGGTTCTATCATTGACGACCAGTTTGAAGGGAGAAATAGATCTCAACAACAGATCGATCTCAATTCTGGCTAAATCTCAAATTACTGATCTTCAGAAGATACCACCTCCTCCTCAAAATTTGGGGCTGCCTATCATTGGCTGGAGTGGCGCACTTGACTCAGAGGTAAAAGTTGAAGGGCCATTTCAATCTTTAAGCTATCAAGGATTTTTTCGTCTTGCGAAGTCACAAATTATGATTGATATGCGATCAGAAGAATCTATTGCAAATGGCGAGTTCAATGCAGACCTGGCGTTTGATTTTAAGGGCGGTCAGTTTTTTGAAATAAAAGACTATTCTGCAGACTTCAATTTGACGGATATGAATATTTCTTTTGGAAAGATTTTTAACAAACCTTCGGAGATCCCTTTGACCTTCAAATCAAAGGGCCATATTGATCGTCGCTGGGTTATCGACTCTTTGTTTGCAAAACTGAATCAACTTGAAACTGACCTCAAAGGCCAAGTTGATCTTAGTCCCGGAAAAAGCACGATGGCCTCGCTGCAGATTTTCCTTCATCCGACAACGCTTTCTGGTTTAGAAAGATTTATTCTACCACTCTCTGCACATCCGGTAACAGGCTCAGCTTCTTTGAAGGGGAGTTTCGAAGGTGATCTGCGGAGTCCTGCTAAAGGTAAAATTGAAATCTCTGATTTGACTCTTAAGAATGTTTCTACTCAGGTCAGATATGGGAGCCGGAGTCTCTTAATCGATGGCCCATTGGAACTTAATTTAGAAGGAAAGCTCAGCGCCGATAATTTAAATGTTCAATCGGGAAAAGCCACACTCAAAGCCGACCTTAGCGGAATGAGCATTTCATATCTTAATTTGTTTTCAAAAAAGCAAGCTGAGCCATTTAAAATTGCAATAAGCGCAGAAAAAAATCAGGGTTTTTTTAGTTTGAAATCAAGTCAGATTCAGACCAAGGCGGGTGCTATTGAAATTGCCGGGCAGCCGCCTCTAAGTGTTGCTTCTCCAATGAACTTACGTTTGGACTGCAAATCGTTGAATTTGACTCAATTAAAGACTTGGTTGCCAAGTCTGAGGCCCCACGTACCTGACGGCGAGCTTAAGTTTTCGCTCGGTCTGAACGGGCGCCTAGATCCAGAGTTTCCTATGAAGAGTTTGCTTGCAGTCAAAGGGACTGTTGCCGGGCGGCTGCCAAAGTACGTTGTCGTAAAGTCAGAGCCAGCAGTTAAAGTTCAGACATTAGTTGAAAAGCCGAAGCCTCCTCCGGCATTTTTAACTGATGAGAATCTTATACATAATACTCAAATAGCGATTGATTTGATTGTTGACGAATTTGAGGTTGGCGATCTCAAGGCCGCGGGTGTTCATATGAAGTCAGACTTAAAGGCGGGCCAAGTGGAATCAGCGCTGAGCGTGGCTCGTGTCTTTGGTGGATCAGTGTCTGTGTCGAGACTCTCGCTGAATTTATTTCAGCCAGATCCGATTTTAAAATATGAACTCAAAGCGACCTCTGTGCAGATAGAGAGTTTGTTGAACTGGGCGATGCCACAATATGAAAAGCTCATTGGTGGTAAGGTAGATCTATCTTCTCAAGGTTTGGCTAAGTTGCCTTGGGCTCCGGATTTTACTGAAAGTATTTTAGCAGATGGAGATTTTTCCCTCGCTCAAGGGCGCTTGAATACAGTCGAGCTTGCGGCCATGGTTAAAGACTTTGTTGCAAAAGTACCCGGTGCCAAGGCCGATGCGATTGCGAGTAAGGGGCCATTGCAAGCTCAGATGAAAGGAAACTATAAAATCAAAGATGGTCAGCTTGGTTTGAATCCCTTCAGCGCCGTGACTTCGCAAAATGATGAGATCTCTTTTAAGGGGTTTGTCGATTACACTTTGAATATGAACTTGACCGGAACAGCTCACATAAAGAGTGATTTGAGTGGGTCTTTTTTTGAAGCCAATAAGGACTCGCAGGGAAGGCTTGAAATTCCATTTCGAATGCAGGGTTCTCCGCTGAAACCTGAATTTGCTTTTGCTCAAGACACACTTTCAAAGATGGCAAACAAAGTATTAGCCTATGAGCAGAAAAAGATCGTTCAAGGAATTGAAAGCAAGGTAAACGATGAAGTTCAAAAGAAAAAACAAGAAGTGACTGAAGACTTAAAGAAAAAAGTTCAAGATTTATTTATTAAAGGTAATTAGCTGTAACCATCTCACATTTTTAAGGACGAATCTTTAAAATGCTTGGTCAAAAGTTGGCGCGAATTAATTTCGGCCTTCATGACGGAGCAAAAGATAAAAACTCCGCCTGTTTTTCGGTCCAGAAATAATATCTCTTGGGGCGGAGGTCTGAGCTTAAAGTTTTGTACCATTTGAAATCCCTCTTTTGTTAAGCGCTGCGGGAGATCTGATTTTTTCCAATTGTATTCGCCGCGGAGATTCATTTGTTGATGGGTGTTACGTTGATCATCAGGAGTCATAAAAGGCTCGACAGTGGAAAAGCAAAAGTTTTCAAATGCCGCTAAAAGATCTTTTGGATCTGACTTTTTGATAAAGCCTAAGTTTTCGGCCGCCTCGAGCAATCCGTCGCTATCAAGAAACAGTGAGCTTTGAATCATTTTTTTGTAATGATCTAAAAAACTTGGAGAGTAGTTTCTGACAGCTCCAAAATCTAAAAGAACGAGCTGGTCCTGACCAGATTCATTTATTCGCACACGGTAGTTACCAAGATGTGGATCTGTCTGCACCATTCCCCAGGCAAAAATTTCAGTGAAATAGAGATCGATAAAATTAAGTCCCATGCGATTGCGTCGCTCTTGGGGTAAAGCCATAACTTTAGGCGAGTCAGGGGATTCACCTTCTTCAAAGGAGCTGGCGATGACTTTTTTTCCGCAAAACTCAGGGTGGATTCGGGGTACAATAAAGCGCGGGTCTTGGGCTAGAAGCAAAGCATACTTTTGTGTTTGCTGGGCTTCGAGTTGATAGTCCATCTCTTGAATAAGCATGGCTCTAACTTCAGAAAAAAGAGCCTCGGAATTAATACTTTGAGGAAGCAGCTTCAAAACTTTTAGAAATGACTTGATGGCTTTAAGATCGGAATCGATCGCCAAGTGAACATCTGGATATTGAATTTTAAGAACAATTTTTTGTCCTGTGGCCTTTATTGTAGCCGGATGAACTTGGCCAATAGAGGCTGATCCGATAGGCTCGTGTCCAATTTCAAGCTGAGCTAATTGGTCTGAAGTTAAATTTTCTTTTAATATTTTTTTTATAGGTTCCCATGCAACGGCTGGTGACTGCGATTGCAAACTTTTTAGCAGATCATTTGCTTCTGGTGGCAAAAAATGCTCCCCATACATCGAGAGCATTTGCCCTGCCTTCATCAAAGAGCCCTTGAGCTCACCTAAGTCTTGGCTGAAGTCTTTGGCTCGGTCCTTTAGAAAGGCATTCCATTTTTGTTGCCATATTTCTGAATTTTTTTTGTTGCCTGCTAAAAAGTTGCTCGCGCCAAAGGTTGTCAGTTTTGCACCTGTGCTAACAGTCAGTTTCGCAAGCTGAAAGCTGCGGCTTAAGACGGATGATTTTATTTTTTTGAGTTTCTTTTGCTCTGACATCCGCACTAAGCTACACTACAGTTTTTGAATGTCTAGTGATAGATCTATCGATAAAATTGATAGATTCCGAAGCAGTCACGGAGAAAGCTCAGTATGCCAACAATGACAAAAAAAGAGACGCCTTCAAAAGATCATATTTCTAAAGCATTGTATTGGATGCGCCGAGATTTGAGGTTGGAAGATAGTGCAGCCCTGTTTTACGCACTAAAAGAAAATGAAAATGTAGTGCCACTTTTTATTTTTGATTCAGAAATTTTGATGCGTTTGCAAAACCACGATGATCGCCGCGTCTGGTTCATATTCGAGCAAGTCAAAATGTTAAAATCAAAACTGCAAGAGCAGGGCAGTGACCTGTGGATTTATTTTGGCAAGCCTCTAGATGTATTTGAAGCGTTACTAGGTAAAAGCTCTTCGGTTGCTGGGTTTACGGCTGTTTACTGTAATCATGATTATGAGCCGCAAGCGATCGATCGAGATAAGGCAGTTCAAGATTTTCTTGCGAATAAAAAAATCTCTTTTAAGACTTTCAAGGATCAAGTTGTCTTCGAAAAAAATGAAGTTCTCACCGATGCGCAAAAGCCATACACTGTCTACACTCCTTACAAAAAGAAGTGGCTTAATAGCCTCAGTGAGTTTTATTTAAAATCCTACCCTTGTGAACGTTACTTTCACCGTTTTTTAAAAACAGAACCTTTGAGCCAAGTACCGACTTTGGAGCAAATGGGTTTTAATCCCAACCGAGGATTTAAGTTTCCAGAAATCAAGGTTGAGTCTAAGATGTTAATAAACTATGCGGAAAAGAGAGATTTTCCAGCGTTGGATGCGACCTCTCATTTAGGTCTTCATTTGCGGTTTGGCACTGTCAGTGTGCGGGAGCTTGTTCGAGCTGCTCGAGGACGTAGCGACGTTTGGCTTTCAGAGTTGATTTGGCGCGAATTTTTTATGCAAATTCTTTTTCATTTTCCACATGTTGAAAAGTCTTCTTTTCGCCCGGATTATGAAAAGATAAAGTGGCGTGATGCCCCTGAGGATTTTAAAAAATGGGCCGCGGGGCAGACGGGTTATCCTTTGGTCGATGCTGGGATGCGCGAGCTTTTGCAAACAGGACACATGCACAATCGTGTGCGCATGTTGACCGCCTCGTTTTTAACCAAGCACCTTTTGATCCACTGGCATCGTGGTGAACGGCATTTTGCAGCTCATCTGTTGGACTATGATTTGGCGGCAAACAACGGCAATTGGCAATGGGCTGCCGGCACGGGGTGTGATGCAGCTCCCTATTTTCGAATTTTTAATCCAACCACGCAGATTGAAAAATTTGATTCACAAATGAGCTATATCAAAAAATGGGTCCCGGAGTTTGGCACAGCTAAGTACATTCAACCGATGGTGGATCATGTCGAGGCTCGTGAGCGTTGCTTGAGTGCTTTTAGTTTAGCCTTAAAAGGTAAATAGATATAAAAAAGTTAATAGGAGCGAAGAGATGAAAATTCTAATTACTGGGGCTACGGGAATGGTGGGCCGCGAAGTTGGCAAAAAGCTCGTCCGCGCTGGGCATACGATCTTTGTCATTTCACGCAATGCTGAGAAAGCTCATCTCGAGTTGCCATTCCCATGCGACGTGATTGAGGGCGATCTTTCAGAGGAGCCGATCAAGAATGAGCTGCTGCGAGAAGTAGAGGCCGTAGTCCACTTAGCTGGAGAAAGTGTGGCCGAGGCCCGTTGGTCGGATCAAAAGAAAAAAAGAATTTATAGTTCAAGAGCCAGCTACACCTCAAACATGATCACTTCACTTGTCGAGATGAAAGCTCGAGTGCGAGTTTTTGTTTCAACTTCGGCTACAGGTTATTACGGAGATCGTGGCGATGAAGTTTTAACGGAAGACTCCAATCAGGGCGCTGGATTTTTATCCGATGTTTGTCGTGATTGGGAGCGGCCAGTGACTTTGGCTCAAGGAAAAAATCTTATACCTGGTTGCCGTTATGTTATTTTGAGAGTTGGCGTTGTTCTTAATGCCTTGGCTGGTGCTTTGACTAAAATGCTTCCGCTATTTCAAAATGGCTTTGGTGGCGCTGTCGGAGATGGACAGCAGTGGATGTCTTGGATCCACGTTGAAGACCTGACCAATCTTTATGTTGAAGCTATTGGTGACAGAGCTTTTGCGGGTATCATAAATGCAGTGGCGCCGGGAGTTGCGCGCAATATTGATTTTTCGAAAGATCTAGCTCATTCACTAGGTAAAAATCTTGGCCCTGCAGTGCCGGCTTTTGTTCTAAAGTCTATTTTTGGTGAAATGTCGCACGTGATTTTAAGCAGTCAAAGGCTTGAACCCAAAGCACTCAAGCAAATAGGGTTTGAGTTTAAATATCCTGATTTGAATTCGGCTTTTTCTCAAGTGGCTGAGCTCGTTAACGGCGGTGACGCTATTTTTTATTGCGAACAGTATTTGTCTTTTAAACGAGAAAAAGTTTTTCAGTTTTTTGCAGATGCAAAAAATCTTGAAACGATCACTCCTCCATTGCTTCAGTTTCATGTTCTTGGCATGTCGACGCCGGAAATTCAGGGCGGGAGTCTGATTGATTATAAGCTTAAAATTCATGGTGTTCCTGTTCGTTGGCGCACAGAGATTTTGGACTGGCAGCCGCCACAAAAATTTGTCGATACACAATTAAAAGGGCCATATACAAAGTGGCACCACACACACGAGTTTTCGGACCTGGGTCCAGGGACTTTGATGACGGATATGGTTCGATATAGAGTGCCTTTGGGGTCGTTGGGATTGTTGGCAGCGGGGAGACTTGTCAGCCGCGATGTCAAAAAGATCTTCGAATATCGACGAGAAGTTTGTTCTCAATATGACTACGATAAAAACTTTGGAAGTGAACAAAATTAGAATAATCCATGTTTTTCTTCGCGAAAAACAGCTAATATAAATAGTATGAAATGCCGTGCTGAAATTGAGGCTCAAGATCTTATTGAGCTCGATACTGAGGATGCGAGTTATCTCAAAGTCGTTGGCTGTTCGGCCACCCTGGATCTTTTGCGAAAGTATCGCAAGGAGTATGGTGTGGATTCATCGCAGTGGCCAATGCCGGCACAGGGCGATCACAGCTCATTGTTGCTCAAGGAAGCTCTTGAGAAGCAGCGAGGTTCTTGGCAATTTCCTTACCCTCACGATGAGCTTTGTCATTGTCGATCGGTTACGACCCATAAAGTGGATCAGGCGATACTAGCCGGAGCGCACACCACCGAGCAGGTGAGTCGTTTGACTTCGGCGAGCACGGCCTGTGGGACCTGTCGGCCCGAAGTTGAAAAAATTCTTCGTTGGCGTGGTTTGATCAAATAGGCTCTTCGGAGTTTTGCTATTTTTTGTTTTTATTTAAAAACTCAATTATTTTTGGATCTTCCAATGGTCCATCCGGAAATTTGCCGTTCTCTAAAAAGCCTTCAAGTAGTGGGCCGATTTTTCTTCGGCAAGAGCCGCCACAGGGGCCTACCCCAGCCGTTGTGCAATCATAGATTTTATTCATGGTGTCTGCACCTTGCTGGATAGCCTCTTCGATTGCCTTGCGCGAAATATTATTGCATCGACAAACAATTTCGGATTTATTTTTACGTTTGGAATTCGGGTGTTGCCCCAATCAAACCTCTTTCGAGTAGCTTGCTAAATAGATTATATGCGCGAGCCACAAATTACCTGCAAATAAAAAAATCAAATAACTCAACTGCCGGTCTTTTTTTTCTGCCCTAGTAAGGCTGAAAGTTCTTCTACAACCTGGGTTTTGATAACCTCAAAATCACCACGCACAGAGGCGCCGGCTGCAAAGATATGCCCTCCGCCGCCAAAATTTTCTGCTACGCCAATAACTTCGATCAAACCTTTGCTGCGAAGTGAAAGTTTAAACTCATTATCGGCATCTTGTCGAAACAGAGCCGCCGCCTCAAGGGTTTCAATATTCATCAACATGTCGATCACATCTCGGGATTCATCAGGCTCTAGGTTGTAGTGAAAGAGGTCCTCGTCACGCAACTTGAGAATAGCCAGATTGCCGTCGCAGTAATATTCTATTTGGCCCAATGTTTTGGCTAAGAAGGCCATTTTTTGAACGGTTTGGTTGCCGAACAAAGATTTGTGAATCAACGGCACATCAATCGGCTGCTCCATCAGTTCTGCCGCAATCTTATGCGACGATGGGGAGTTGCGAATAAAACGAAAAAGTTGAGTGTCAAAAGTGATACTGGTGTAGATACAGCGAGCAATTTCGCGGTCGAGTGTTACTCCCAACATTTTGATCAATTGAAATGCGAGTTCTCCGGTGCTGGCAGCATTGGTATCAATGAAGGACTCCACAGAGGGGCGAGGTCCCTTGAGCAAGACCGGATGGTGATCCACAAAGGCGATGGTCTTTGTGATCTTTTTGAGCGGAGCAAACAGAGGAGCCATAAGGCGCTCATCATTGGTATCAAAAATCAAAGCCAGGTCGGCGTGAGCTGGCAATTTCGAATTGCTTTCAAAATATTGAATGTGTTGATCGGCGTTGAGGAATTTATATTTTTTAGGAGTAGAATCCACGTTGATAACTTGGACATTCTTTCCCATTTTCTTTAAGGCATGAAAGAGTCCGAGCTCAGCCCCGAGGCCATCGCCGTCGCACTGCCGGTGGGTTGATAAGATAATTGAATTGGCCGCTTTAATTCGCTCAACAAGATTTTTCAATGAGGCTCCCCGAAGGATACAGTCTAGAGTTCCGCCCTAGAGTTGTGGAGGCCAGGTTAATTATGTGTCGCGTCATAAGATTACAAAAGGGGGCTTGCAGAGTCCTCCGCGCATCGTGTAAAAATTAAGGTTTTTCGGAGGTCCTTATGGCAAATGATGCATCAGGAACAAATTCAGGCGGACTCATGGCAGATAAAATGCCAATCACTGTGCGTGGCAAGGCTTTGCTCGATGCTGAGCTCAAGCGTTTAATGCAAGAGGAACGTCCTGCAGTTATTCGTGCAATTGAAGATGCAAGAGCTCACGGCGATATCAGTGAAAATGCTGAGTACGATGCTGCTAAAGAGCGTCAGGCAATGATCGAAGGTCGTATTTCTGAGATCCAGGCAAAAATTGCTGGCGGCGAAGTCGTTAATCCTGCGGATATTAAGTCAGACCGTGTTGTTTTCGGTGCCACGGTGACCTTAAAAGATCTCGAAGAAGATGATGAAGTCACCTATCAAATCGTCGGGGTCGACGAGGCGGATGTTAAGCAGGGGCGCATTTCGATCATGTCTCCTATTGCTCGTGCTCTCATTGGCAAGCGGGTCGAGGACGTCGTTGTTGTTCATAGTCCTAAAGGCGAGAAAGAATACGAAGTCCTCAAATTTCTATTTAAATAATTCACGGATGGAGCTTTTCCTTATAGCTTATAAGGGATGGCTCTTTCTCCTTCGCAGAAAAACAATTCAAATTCAGACTCACTTTTGGTGACCGAGCAGTCAGGGTTGGCAACCAGCCTTGTCGGAATTTTTTTTGCGGTCGCCTTAGGTTTGGTTGTTCGTGGTGCGCTTGCTCCTGAAAAAATTAGATCTCGAGTCGAAGAAGCGGCCCAGAGGTTGGGCGAAGGAATTCGTGTAAACATTGATCAGGCCAGCTTTAGTTTGGCTCGAGGCGTGGTCCCTGACTTTTCCGTCGTCCTTAAAAATGTTCATATCGACGTTAATAAAAAATGCCTGCTAAGCCCCGACGCTGAGATCAATGAAATTCGCTTTCCAATCTCTTTGGGTGATCTTCTCGCCGGAAGACCTTTTTTTCATGAAGTTCAAGTTGATACGATGATTCTACTTCTGCGCAATGAAATGAAAGACTGTCCACTGGATGAAAAAAAAGACAGCGCTTCGGTTGTGTCAGGAATTGTGGGTGGGACTTCTGGAGCTGATAATTTTTCAGCTCTGGCAGGTCATGCTACTGGCCAAACTGCTGGTCAAACTATATTGAAACAAGAAAAAAACACGAAGTCTCAGGCTCCATCGGACATTCAATTCGTTTCTATAAATAGATTAAAAGTAAATTATCTTCCGCTGCCATTCACGAGCTTTGAGCTTTTAGATTTGGACCTGCATGTGCGCTCAGAGTCGCCCAAGATCTATAATCTCAAAAGCAATTTGGATTTAGGCGGAGAAACTCTTTCAGGAGACTATTCTTCTCATGCGCGCATTGATTTGACCTACGATGAAACCCAGCATCCGCAGATAGCCTCTCGGATTCATGGCAGCTGGCGTGAGGGGCAGTACGATTTTACCTTGAGCGAAGAAAGTGTTAGCCACGAATTGCAATTGGCTGGTGAGCTTCGGCACATTCCGTTGAGCCAAGTGTTTCCTGTTTTGAAAAAATACAAGGTAATGGTTTCAGACTTTAATGGTCGTCAGACTTGGCTTTCGGGGCAGTTTGAGGCCAAGGGAAAATTAAATAACATGAGTGCAACGCCACTTCGGATCAAAGATCTTAAAGTAGAAGGCGATCTAGGCGAGATCTCTCTCGAGAATGCCGAAATAAAAAAGTGGACTCCAGTGGTTTTTGATCCGGTGGTATTCAATCTAAAAGATATTGATCTTAAAAATCTTCTGTTGTTTTTGAATCGCCCGCATCCAAGTCCCGCTCTGGGGTCTTTGGGGCTTTTTAATGGGCGGGCAGAGCTCAATTCCAATCAGTCGGTTCGACTTTCAGGGCAGCAACAGGGACTTGAAATGATTTTTTCAAATCGAGGACAACGTGAGGTCCAAGTTTTCTCTGAAGTGGCTGGAGATTTGGTTTTTGATCAGGGGCGATGGACAGGCGACATTTCAAAAATCAATATCAAAGATGGTGAATTTAAAGGTAAAGCTAGTCTCTCTTCTGATAAGGATTGGAAAGATCTCTACCTGAATTTTGATATTGAAAAGCTTACGCTAGCCCCTAAAGTTCAAAAGCTTGTCACAGGTCATGGCGTTGCAGAAAAGCTTCAAGCAAAAATTAAAAGTCATTTGGTGCAAGGCGAGCTCAAGCAGTTGGATGGAAGTCTGCGCGGAGAACAGGTTGAAATCGAGGGCTTGAAAATGACAAAGCCGCAGTTTTTGTTTTCTACTCGGGGAGAAGACTTTCAGGTGGATTTTAGTGCAGCCGCTTTGCATCTCGAAAGCGCTCAGGTTTTTACAAAACTAATTTCGCAGTTCAAGGCTAATTTTTCAGAGTTGCAGATCCCATCCGATTACAAGAAAGTATCGAGTCAATTTAAGACAAAGTCTTTGCAAAATTTTGAATGGAATTCGTTTGATATGGTTGCAGATCAGTTTCGACTTCAGTCGTCGGGTGGATGGAATCACAAGAGCGAAGTTTTCGGTCAGATTCAGACTGTTGAAAAAGGAAAAGTTAAAAAATGGAAACTCTCGGGCACAAGAGATCAGCCTCAGCTATCGCACTGACAACTTGGCTAACGAAAACCTTGGCCCGCCCCCAGGTATGGCCCGAGGGAGCCTTGAGCATTCCGCGCTGGCAAGCTCATCGAGGTTATTGCCAGCAGGGGTGCCAAGAAAACACTCTTGCGGCATTTCGTGCGGCTTTGCAAAATGGGGCCGAAATGATCGAGCTGGATGTTCGGCTCTCAAAAGATTTGATCCCGGTGGTTTTTCATGACGAGAACTTGTCGCGTTTGGGCCGACCTTCAGGATCTTCGGATTTAGTTCAAGACTTAGATTTTTTAGAGATTCAAAAACGAACAGGTGCCCCTTCACTCGAGCAAGTTTTGCTGAGTCTAGATATTCCTCAAAAAATTAATATCGAGCTTAAAACTTCGCGAATAATTGATGAGCCTTTGGAGCGCAAAGTTCTTCAGGTGATTGAGAAAACTCAAGCTTGGGACCGTGTGCTTATATCAAGTTTTAATCCATTTTCTCTATGGAGAATGAGTCTCATGACAGAGCGTTTGCCGCTGGCGCTTTTGGTTGCCGAAGATTTGGATTATCTTTTTTTACGAGAGATGTGGCTATTGCCATTTTTAAAATTTCACGTGTTGCATCTCAGTGAAAATATGGCGACTGACGAAGTTCTTCAGTTTTGGCGTAACAAAGGCGTTCCGGTTGCGGTCTGGACCGTGAATGACCCTCAAAAAGCAACAGCCCTTCTTGAAAAGGGCTGTTTGAGTATTATTAGCGATCAGGTAATAAATTAGACGCCTGAATCTGAATCCGCGGCAGGGGCGCTCTCGACTGGGATTGGCTCAGGAATGTCCATCGAGGAGTCATCGTGGGCTTGTGAGTGCAAGCGAACATTCATATCATCGCTAGTGCTTTTCGATGGCAGGCTTCTAAGAGCTGAGCTTCGAGTCGTGGTGCGCGATGATTTTTTAGCAACCGGAGCAGAAACTACAACTGAACTTGAGGCCGCCGGAGCATTTACATTGGCAGAGCCTTCGCTGTTACGACGTGAGCCACTCATTTTTTTGATTTCGCCTTCATACTCGTCTTTGAGTGATTTCAGCTTTTGCTGGTAATCATTCTTGAGCTGCTCAATTTGAACCTTGCGATTTTCAGTCACGCAGCCGCGATAAGTTTCAGCGGCCACTTCTTTGGCTTTCTGACGACACTGCAGTTCAAAAGCAGGAGCTTCCGCAAGTGCAGAAAGGGCGGTGAGTATCAGGGCAAATCCCGCCACCAGCAGTAAGAGATTCATTCGAGCATTTACAAAGGCTTTGTTCATAGCATCCTCATTCTCATTTGCAGACTTTCGTGAGAAAGTTCTAAGGTCGTAATCAGGTTCTTCTATCTCACTTATGTTCAATTCCGATGCCACGGGAGCGGCGTTTTTTCGAGAGCTGAGCGGCTTCAGTAAGAAAATATTTCACGGCCTGTCGACAATTGTTGGTCCAAGGAAATGCTCAAAGATTGCCAGCGAAATTACGGTTTTTGGCTTTTAAGGCAATCTGTTTTAATCAAGTCAACAAGGGCCCTCATTTTTTCGTATTTCTTGTCGGCTAGTTCAAAATACTTAATCCCAACTTTATCCGAGCTATTGGATTCAAGGCGATGAGTCGCTGCATTTGACAGGCGAGAGTAGTCTTCATTGATATCAAGCAATTTTTCAAGACGGGCCTCGCAGGAGCCTTTTTTTATGGCCTCAATAAAGGTTAATGTCTCTTCACTTGCTGTTTGAGCGAAGCTTGTTAGTGGAGATAAGAGCAATACTGTTAAAAAATAGATTTTGAGTTTCATCGAGTCTCCTTGTGTTTTGTTCAAATGAGTTACATGTGCTTGAATCGAGCCAGTCTCAAATTGAGATCAATAGATTTGAAGGTAAAAGCTGTGCCAATAAACTTTACATAGAGTCGCCCAACGTCGCTCTTGCCGAATTTCAGATTTGTATCGCTCGCTATAAAAGTGTCAAAAAAAGTGACACTTTTAGGGGGCAAGCGCTGCTAGGATGGTCCCCATGTTGGCATCAACTCCGCATAGGGTAGTTGTATAGATTAAATTGAAATTCTAAAAAGGAGATTTTATGCGATCAAATGTAAAAAAAGTTATCTGGGCGACGCTTTCTGTGATGATGGTTTTGAGCTTTACGCTGGCATCACGTGCTAGCACAAATGGCGAAAAATCGACTTCGGAATTTGCTCGTTTAGAGAATCATAGCGGGGCTGATTTGCTCTCAAAAGCAAATGTTCTTTTGCGCCAGTATGGCAATCCTGAAGAGTTTAAAATTAGCCAAGAAGTGAGTTCTAAAGATGAGTGCCAAACTTC